>DKFQ01000058.1 GCA_002452425.1 Sulfurimonas sp. UBA6792
GCTCAACGCTTTTGTACTCTGGACTGAAGTAGTTTTTATAGAAGTAAATTAAAAGCGCTACTGCCTCATCACTATAAGTATTTGAGATGCTCACCGCTCCAAACATGTACTTAATATCAGGATTTATGCGAAGATACGCCCCGATGCCCTGCCAGAGGTAGTCAAGCGCTCTTGAGTTCCAGTATTTGGGTTGGACAAAACTGCGTCCTAGCTCGATGGAAGAGGCAAGATAGGGGTCAAACTCCTCTTTAAAATCAAAAAGCGTAGAAGTGTAAAGCCCATCGACACCGTACGCCTCGACCATTTCGCTTGATTTGACAATTCTGTAAGAACCTACTATCTCCAAATCTTTCTCATCCCAAAGGATGATATGCTCATAGCAGTAGTCAAAATCATCTACATCTCTCTGTTTTCCGCTTCCCTCTTTTACCTGACGAAAGCTTATCTCTCGCAGACGCCCAATCTCTTTCATAAGTACGTTTTCATCGGCATTTGCGTAGAGATAAATCTTTTTGCCATCGGTCGTCTCGCCAATCTCTTTGGCATTTTCAAGCTCTTTTACAAGTTCTTGTCTGTTTTGCGCAAGGGCTATGCCGTTGTATGTTTTAAAGATGCCTTTCTCTTTTTTTGCTATCTTGTAGAAGTGTTTGCGTAGAAGTTTNNNNCTTTTGCCGATGTTGAAGCCTATGTTTTTGTTGTAGTACTTAAACATCTCATGCGGGATGGTTGCGGTTGCCAAAGATTTGCTTATCATGGAGAGAAAGTAGAATGTTTTTGAGTTTTTTGCATCTATAAAGATAGGCAAAATAGGGGATTCCGTATTTTGCGCAACGGTTAGAAACCCTTTTTTCCATTTTGTATCTTTTATACCATTTGGGCGGGCACGACTCACCTCGCCAGAGGGAAAGATAATGACGGCTTGCTCTTTGTTTAGTGCATCATAGATAGCCGCAACGGACTCTCTTTGGAGTTTGCCTTTTACATTTTCGATGGGGATAAGGATGGAGTCAAGGTTTTTAAATTCGCTCAAAAAATTTGAAGCCACTATCTTGACATCTTTGCGAATCTCTTTGATGACATTTAAGAGTGCGAGCGAATCAAGCGCACCAAGAGGATGATTTGCAATGATAACAACTCTTCCATAAGATGGAATCCTCAGAAGCTGGTTTTTGTTGATGGTGATGTCGATGCTAAAGTAGTCAAGCACAAACTCAATAAAATCAAACGCATCAAGATGTCTGTTTTTCTTCAAAACTTCATTTATCTCATCTTCATGAAAAAGCCTCTTAAAAAGCGATATAACACCCTGACGAAACAAAGATGGCATCTTTGCAAAAGATGGGTAGTTATGGTTAAAGTAGTTCTCTACACTTACAGCCATTTTACGCCACCATGTAGATACAGACAAGTTCTCTTGCAACGGCCTCTGGGCTTATCTTGCCATCATCGTAAGCACTCTCCACATACGCCCACTCATCGTTGAGCATCTCTTGCGCTTCCTCTTTTTTTAAATTGTAGTGTTTTGTCAATCTTGTAAAAACGTGCGTAAAAAAAGTTTCCATAAAAATTCCTCGTGGCATTTTAAATATGTGAAATTTTGCGCTATGTTTGTTACAAATCCATTACTGACGGGTTACGGCAATATTACAAATTTTGATACAATTACTACTAAAAATCGGAGAAACACACATGCATTTTTCAAAACTGCTTCTTTTAGGTCTGTTTGCTACGGCTAGTTTTGGTTACGAACTCAAAGTCAACAAAACATTTGAGGAGAACTTAGAGAGTGACAGGATGGAGCTTCACTTCTCTTTTATCGCCAAAAAGAAGAGCGCAAAAGAGACAAAAGAGCTGCTCCATCCAGCCATCGCTATCATCAAACAACACCCCCAGTGCAAAGGCGGAGGTTATACGCTAAGCCCTGAGTACAACTACAAATCAAGCAAAAGAGAGCTTTTAGGGTTTGTGGGGAGAGCAAATTTTGAGTGTAGTTTTAAAGAGGTCGAAGAGATAGATGATATCACAACATTTTTTGACACGCAAACAGAGTTAGAACTGCAACAAGCACCCATACGTTGGGTTGTTGACAAAGAAAATATAAAAATTGCAAAAACAAGCCTAGAACTAAAAGCCCTCCGCTACGCCAAAGAGTACGCCCAAATCCTAAAAAAAGAGAACATCGCCCAGTGCCACGAAAAAAAGGTAGAGATTCACACAAGCTCATTTGCCACGCACGAACCACAAGCGATGCTTATGGCAAAAAGCTCAATGGAGACACCCACAAAAGAGCCGACACGCGTAAGCATCAACGCTACTTATGACTTTGAGTGTCAGTAACTTGATTTGCAACCCTCCATCATCCTGAATTACTTGCCCTTTGGGTATGATTTGGGATTTTTTACTCTATATATTTTTCCACGAACTCTTTACTACTAAGTTTTTGAATACTTTTTGCATAAAAAGATTTATCATTAGTCACTATCACTTCGCAGTAGTTTTCTTTAGCCAAAGTGTATTGTAGATTATCTTCCAAATCATCATTTTCAAGCATCAGTGCTTTTGCCATTTGCTCGTTTGAGCTTCCTGCAACTTTGAAGTTTTTATTTACAAGTATCAAAAAATCTCTTATATTTTTTACCTGTTTTTTTGCTACATAGTCAATATTGAGTATCGTGATATCCGATATGACTGCATCAAAGAGCTTTTTTTCTACTGCATTGAACAGAAGCAAACTCTTGTCAAAATTTTCTCTTTTTAAAATCAAATCTAAAAAGATATTGGTATCGACAAAAATCTTCACTCTACGATTCTTTTGTATTTTTCATCATCGCTCTTAAAATCTTTATCTAAAATACCCACAAACTCATTAAATGAACCGCTTTGCAGACCCTCTTTTGTGGCAGATTGTTTTATCAGCTTTTCATACTCCGCATAAGGCATGATGACTGCTTTTTTTTGATGCGCTTTTTTATCTACTATAAAAACAGTTTGAGTAAGTAACTTTGTAAACTGTGCTTGTGCTTGTGAAATTCCCAACTCCAACATTCGCTACTCCTTGTATATTTGTGTGATTGTATCACATATGTACTTATTTTAATATATGTACATTTACTTAGTTGCACTGTTTCCAGTTATTGTATTGATCCCAAAGAATCGACCCTTTGTAAATATCAACACCTTGATAGCTTCTCATCACTTTTGGGTCTGCGATGCGAATCTGGATGCGGTCACCACTTTTACCTTCAACAAATGCCGACACTTCATACGAATCACAACCAAAAAGACCGCATGTCTCCATTTTGTTACAAACTTTATCACCAATATTTTTAGGAAGATTATAAAGCTTATTTATCCTTTCTTGCTCTTGGGTTCGACGCTTTTTTGATTCTGCATCTTTTGCCGCTTGTTTACGTGCCTCTTCATCTTCTTCTTTTTGCTTCTGGTTTTGTGCAGCTGCTTGTTGCTGTTTAAACTTTTTCAAACTCTCATTGGAGACAACTTTTACACTTGACACAGACAACGCATCATCAAAAGATATCAACGGTACATATTTATTGTCTTGTATATCTTGTTTAAAAGTTTTTGCAACTGACAGCGCAACATCAAACTCAACAGAGCTTTGGAAACTTGGGTCATTAGCGGCAAACACAACTCCTCGCATTTTTTGAGTATCGGCGTCGTATTTTAAATCTTTGAAATAAGGTTTACCCAACACAACACTGAGAGCGTATTTCATGGATTTTTCATATGTTTGCTGTTTCAAAGATTCGTTATCTAGTTTACTCATCTGTGCTTGATAGATAGTGTCTGCTTCTTGCAGTTGCTTTTCGTACTGCTCCATCATCGCTTGGTTTTTTGCTTGGGTTATCTGTTTGTTCTTTTCCCATTCTGCGTATTTGAGTGATTTTCTTTTTTCAAAATCGGCAGTCGTTTCAAACTCTCCTTTGGTTAAAGTAGGCTCGGGAAGAAACTTTAACATGACGGGGACTGCTATGGATTTTTTAGTAGGGGTTAACTCAGCTTGTGTTAAAAGCTCTGCCAAACGTTTAATCTTGCCACGAGTATCTAGCGACTTATCTTCATAAACCGATTTTTCAATATCAGATGCTGTTCGTACAAGGATGACGGGGTCATCCCATTCACCATGATTGGAGTACCACCATTTACCATCACCCATATTTTGAGCTTTTATCCATCGTGTGTAAAAATAATCTATCCTATATCTATCTTTTAAACGCCCTTCTCTAAGACATTGATTTTCCTTCCATAATTTTAAAGCAGGGACATTTTCATCATCAGAATATCTTTGATTTGGAACACGCCAACCAGACATTTCATTTATAACGACATCACCGATTTTAGATATAGGTAATTTTGCTTTATATAAAATTGCTTTACCGTTTGCTATTTCATCTGCATCATTTGTATTTAATAAAACATGATTAAATTCTATTCTTTCTCTAAAACCACCTAGTTTCCATTTCTCATGACAAGTTTCAACATTTTTGGGATCAGCAACAGGTCTATAATCAGCATTTTTGTTGTACATAGAAGGAACAGCCACAAAGAGACCTTTGTGATAAAAAGTATCGTAATATCCTCCTGCAAAATCAACTTTAGCTTCCCATACAATATTAGAAGTATTGGGGATTTTTGGTGAGACATCAGCTAATAGTGAAGTTACTATCATAAATATAGTGAAGGCAATTTTTCGTAACATGGTTTCTCCTGATTTATATATTTTTGAATCTTTTCCGATAAATGACCTGATTTTTTTTCAAGATGTGTTTCTATGTAAGCTTTCAACCATATTTAACTCCTTGTTTACATTACTAGTTACACACTGTTGCTTCTTTTACAAATATCGCTATTTTAACCTACACCACTATGATTATTCGCAACTATTTATAAACATCTCCTCTAAAACCTATATCTTCGATAATCGCTTCAATAATCACCTCATCGTTGATAACTTGCACAATGATTCTAATGTTGCCTTTTCTGATTCTATAAAAGTCTCCAACATAGCCTTGTAAGGGCTTATAGTCAACATTTTGCTCAATATTGTAAAATTTACTTTTGATAAACTTGACAATCAATATATCTACTTCACTTTCGCTAAGCACTCCCCTGTGTCTATCCAGAAATTTTTTAGATTTTTTCAAGTAAGTAAGTTTTAGCTCTTTTTTCATCTACACTTCTATAGAGATAACTTTTGAATGTGACACCTCCAGCTCCTCTTTAGACCTTTGTGCCAGCATCTGTTTTATCTCATTTTCTTCAAACATATCATAAACCCTCTGAAGCTTTTCATACTCTTCTATATCTAGGATTACTGCTTCTAGCTTGTTATTTTTTGATATAGCAAGCCTCTCATTTGTATGGTTTATAATATTGTTTAAAATGGCAGAAAAACCTCTTGCAACATCACTTGCAGAGATTATCTCATCTCTTTTGTAAGCTACCATTAAAGCTCCTTTTAATACATAAAATTTTATGTATTATACTACATACTTTCTAATTTGTCTCTTTTAAAACCCTACAGTATAGTTCACTCCGCCCCAGAATTGTGGGTCGGCGCCTTTTGTTGTGCTGTTTAGTGTTAGCGTGAATCTTCCTATGTCAAATATGCTCTCAACACCAACGGTTGCTCTCATCCAGTTTTGGTCGTAGTTTTGAGCGTTCATCGTAAATGTCTGCAAGCCGATGAGTTCTCCGCTGATGCCGCTTGCTTGGGCGTCTTTGCGGTGGATGCCCTCTAAAGTCGTGATAATTTTGTTGTTTTCATTGAGTTTAAAGTTGGAGTCAAAGCCGTAGCGGTAATCGGTAATACTCTCGTTGTTGGCATCGAAATGGGCAGGAAATCCTCCGCTTGTTTCGGTGTAGGCGTCTGTTTTGATTTTGGCATGGTTGTACTCTACATAAGGGAGAAGCCACTCTTGAAGTGCGTGCCATTGCAGTCTTGCTTTAAAAGCTTGGATGCTCTGGTTGGCGTTGGCATAAGAGGCATCCAGTGTTCCCGCATTTTCGTAGCCTCTTTTTAAGTCCAAATCATTTTTTCCATAAAGATATGTAAGTGTTGCGTAAAGTGGGATTGAAACGGGGAGCTTTATGTCCGCATCAAGTGCTACATAGTAACCCTCTGCCTCATTTTTACCATCATACAAAAGGTCGCTCTCTCCACTGGTTCTTCCATAGGCTATGGAGTATTTTATATCTTTGTTGTAGCTGTACCCTACCCCGACTTCGGCAAGATAAAAGTCATCTTTGGAGTCATATCTGTTGTCATGTGCATAGTCTCCTGCAAGCCACATAAAGTACTTGTCGTCTATGGCTCTGTTGGCTCCAGGGTGTCCGTGTGCTCCGTGCAGTGCCGTTTGTGCCAAAAGTTCCCCTTGCGTTGCGATGTTGCTCACACTCGCCAGAGAGTTTGCAAATGTGTTAAGCCCCAAAAGTCCGCTGCCGCCTCGTGCTATAAATGCTTCTATGCCATTAACTGAGGTACCTTGCCCAACTACTACATTTCCATCGGCACTTACACCTAACGCTATAGTATTACTCCAATCTGTAAGGGTATAACCGCCCTCTAAAAGCCATTCGCCCAAAGACTGTATCCCTTTTTCTTGTGTCCAGCGAAAAGCTTCTTGTCCACTAATAGAAGTACCGTATCCTACTACCACGCTTCCATCAGAACTTACGCCATAAGCCAAACTTTCAAAACCTCCTCCAGCTAAATCCCCAAGTCCTACCATCCCGCCGGCTTGTGTCCAGCGAAATGCTTCATTACCATTGGCTGAGTCACTTTCTCCAACTACTACACTTCCATCTGCACTTACACCACGCGCATTACTATAAAAATCTCCACCAGCCAAATCCCCAAGACCAACCATACTGCCAGCTTGCGTCCAGCGAAACGCTTCATTACCGTTTACAGAATTACTCACTCCAATTACTACACTTCCATCTGCACTTATATCATACGCAATACTATCAAAACTTCCACCGGCTAAATCCCCAAGACCTACCATGCCATCAGCTTGTGTCCAGCGAAATGCTTCATCGCCATTTGTGGAATTACTTACTCCAACCACCACACTGCCATCTGTATTAGCGGCATACGCTTGACTATAAAGAGTTCCGCCTGTCAAATCCCCAAGTCCGACCATACCACCAGCTTGTGTCCAACGAAAAGCTTCATCACCATTTGTGGATTCACTTATTCCAACTACTACGCTTCCGTCCGCGCTAATACCGTTAGCCCAGCTGTAATATCCACCACCACTCAAATCTCCCAAACCGACAATGCCTCCAGATTGCGTCCAGCGAAATGCTTGGCTCCCATCAGTGAAATTACTTGACCCAGCTACTACGCTTCCATCGGCACTCACACCACTTGCATGACTATAATATGCGCCTCCCGTCAAATCCCCCAGCCCATCCATAGATGCGGCGGCAAGATGTGAGGATATAAGCAGCAGTGATGCCGCTATGGAAATCTTTAATCTATTTTTTTTCATATTTTTATCCTTTAAACTCTTTTTTTTAGTCTAAGGCATCATCGTTATATTTAGCGTTATATTTTGTAATTTTCAGTTTTTTATAAAAAAATTGCTACTATTACGGTATGAAATTTGAAACTCGACTCTTTTGCTCACTGCTGTTGTCTCTTTTTTTAGGCTTTTTTGCCAATGCAAAAACCATCGACATTTACCCCAATGAGGCGGATGTTTCACTGCTTGAAAACTCTGAGATTTTTATAGATGAAGGTGCGAAACAGAGCTTTGATGCACTGCTTTTGCATCCTGAATACTTTAGCGACTTTACACACTCCTACATCAACAACGATTATACGACAAACGAAGCTCTCTGGGTGCGCTTTAGCCTCAAAAACAGTTCCGACAAACTCATAGAGAGGGTACTTCACATCGACAACCCCATACTTGACTCTATTACTCTTTACGCATCAGATGGGAACACTCAAAGTGCGGGTTTGTTGTCTCTTCCCATCTTTGAGGGGATTTTGGATTTTTATTTTCCTGTTGTGTTGCAGCCCAACAGCTCACAGACTTATCATCTAAGAGTGCTCTCCAACTCATGCAGTACCAACTTTCATCTACATCTAAGCACAAAAGATATAGTGTGGCAAAAATCGCTCACGCAACAGCTGATTCAAGGTGCCGCTCTTGCCGCATTGGCTACGCTTATCATCTACAATCTGATTCTGTTTTTGTTTACGCTAGAGAGAGTTTATCTTTTTTATGTGCTTGCCACTTTTTTTATCACTTACAATCATCTCTCCTACACGGGGATGAATCTGCATCTACTTGGGCTTTTTTACACCGCAGAAGAATTGCCAAACATCATTAAAACAGACGCATATCTTGGCATTTACTACATCGGGTTTGCTCTTATATTTACCTTGTTGTTTGTGCGTGAGTTTATGTCAATAAAAGAGTTTGCCAAAATTGATTTGATGCTCAAAGGACAAATCGCCGTCGCTGTTTTACTTATGGTTCTCTCCTGCGATGCGTTTTATCTTCTTGATATGCTTATTTATGCAGGGTTGTTTGCTACGGCTTTTATCTTCTGCGTCGCACTCTTTCTTTTTATAAAAAAGCGCCAAAACAGTCTCTACTTTTTGATAGGCTGGGGCGTCAATGCGCTGGGTCAATTTTTCTTTTTGCTCTACAACATGGGGATATATCTCAGCGATGGCAAATACTGGTACTTTTATGAGATTTCCATCACATTTGAGGCACTGCTTTTCTCCATTGTTCTTGCTAAAAAGCTAAACCATACAAAAGCGCTTGCGGTGGCGCTTAGCACCAAACAAGTTCTCATCCGAGAACTTCACCATCGGGTCAAAAACAATCTTCAGTTTATCGTCTCGCTCTATCGCCTCAAACTCAAAAAACATCTCACGCCAGAGGGGCGTATCCTGCTCAAAGAGGCGGAGCAAAACATCCTCTCTATTGGGAAGATTCATGAGATACTTTATGCACAGCAAAACCTTTCTCATCTTGAAGCATCTCCATATATTCACGATTTGGTAGGCGAAATCCAAAAAAGCTTTGCCGCTCAAAATATAACCGTGTCGGTAAAAGGGGAAGTGCCTATCAGAATCGAACAAGCGCTCTATTGCGGTATTATCATCAATGAGCTTGTTACCAACGCTATGAAGTACGCATTTGAGGGCAAAGAAGGCGGACACATCGCCATATCTCTGGCTCAAGATGCTGGGAAGATTGTTTTGTCTCTATGTGATGACGGAAGGGGGTTTGACTATGATGCTTGCGAACACTCATTTGGCTTGAGCTTGATTCGCAGACTTGTTGAAGAGGAACTAAAAGGAGCTATGAGCGTAAAAACAGATAAAGGGAGCTGTTTTACTCTGAGATGGAGTTAATGTTCAAGCATATAGCCACCGTATTTAAAGCTTTGAAAAGATAGATTTTCTAGCTTTGCTCTAAGACGGTGGAAAAGTTGTCGGCGTGAGGTGTCGCTCACGGGCTGATTGCACCAGACAACATCATCTATGTAGGCAAAAGGAACGATACGTCCACGCGAGTGAAGCAATAGTAGAAAAAGTTGATGCTCTTTGGCGGTAAGAAGTATCGGCTCATCACGGTAAAACAGCTGCTGCATCTTCAAATCATATCTGTACTCCGCACCGATTTCACTCGGAAATTGGCGCATTTTGATTTTTAGAGCGCACAGCCTTAGCCCCGCTATAAGCTCATCTTCGTTGAACGGTTTTAGCAAGTACCCTGAAAAATCGACTTGGGCGGCACGTTCAAGTGTTGCCTCATCGTGGTACGAAGTAAGAAACAAAACAGGAGTAAGATAGAGTGTTTGAAGCATTTTGGCAGTTTCAATACCATCCGCCGAACCTTTTATCTCGATATCGGATATAACAATATGGATGGGACGCTTATCGGCCAACTTTAGAGCAGAGGGCATATCAGAGACAATATACCCGACAAACCCATCCGTCTCATCGACGATACTCTTAACATCCATGGCGATAATGGAATTATCTTCGATTATCAATACATTTAGCATCTGTACTCTCTTGGCTTGAAATAAGAAAAGTATAACTTAGAAGCGTTATATTTTGCGTTATATTGTATTTATACAAAACTCAACTAACGAGATTATCCATCTCTTCTTGTCTCTTTTTTATCTCATGAGGTACGACGAAAAAGTGCATAAGCGTGTACATAATCGCCGTAAAGATGAGCAAAATGCCTCCCGTCTCCGTCCAGCCGTTTTGCGGTATATCTTCACAGCAAAAGCGTTGTAAAAAGTAAGCCGTGCCGAAAGTAACAATGTAGAGCAGGTAGAGCTTCATGCCAAGAGAGGTTATGTTTTGCCAAGTTTTTTGTAACACGCCAAGAGGTTTTTCTTCTAGCGGGATAACCTTGGAGCAAAGCTCTAAAAACACCATCTTGTCTGAGATGGAGTTAAGCTCTATGCTCTCTTTTGTATCTTGCGCTATAAACTCTAGGCGTCTTTTATCGTAGCTTTGAAGGATTTTTTCTATTTTGATGGGGGTTTTATTTTGGTACTCCAAAAATATATTGCCATCTTTTATAACGATGCTAAAAACATCTAAAGTCGCAAA
>DKFQ01000091.1 GCA_002452425.1 Sulfurimonas sp. UBA6792
TTTTCATCATCTTTTTTTACGCCCATCTTAAGGGCAAGCTCATCGGCTCTCTTAAAACCTATGGAGTTTATGGAGGTTAAAATATAGGGATTATTTTTTATCTTCTCACACGGCTCTTCAACATCACGCATCGCCGTTGCAATGGTCGTCAAAAGTGCGGCAGAAACATCATAAGGTGCAAGAAATTCGCCGATGTTGCGCATGGAACGAAACTTTTTCCATGAAGTTTGTATCTTTTTAAGCTTCTTCTCTTTGATACCGCTAAACTCCAAAAGCCGCTCAATGTCATTGTCCAAAACCTCAACAAGCCCCTCATTTCCAAAATGCTCTATAAGCTCGGCGGTAAGCTTTTTTGTAAACCCTTTTATGATTTTGTTTAAAAAGAAAAAAAGCTCATTTTGGTTCACTTTTATCTGCTCGAACTTAAAAGTTTTTCCATACTTTTTATGCTCTTCCCACTCCCCTTTGAGCGTAACGGCACTATCTTTTAAGTGTGAAACCGCGCTCTCGTAGTAAGAGCCGCTTATCTTCTCGCCGCTCTTTAAAACGGCTATAAAAAAAGCCTCTTCTTCAAAAAGGATTTTGTCAATCTGACCTAAAAGTGTTTGGTGCAACGCTTCTCCTTTTTCATCGTATCTGCATAGAGCCGTAGTGCTTTTTTTGTCATGGAAGAGACACCAAGCGAGGCAAAGTCCGACGCATCGACCCACACAACCTCCCCGAGTTCATGTATAGCAACACGATAGAGATAGATATGCAGACGGTATTTTGTCACACTATGCCTAAAACTCCCCACCAAAGCCTCTTCTCTGCAAGCACGCTCTTGCAGCGGAGGAAGTGTGAGCATATCTTTGTACATGCCCCCATCTGAGTGGCACATCGCCACCTTTGTTCCATCCACGCACATCCCAAAAAAGAGATTTTTCTCGCTATAGTTTTTCTTTTGTGTTTGCGTATAAGCCTCTATCTCTTTTACCGCTCTGCACGACGTCTCAAGCGGACACGCATGGCAAAGCGGCGCTTTTGGCAAGCAAACGAGCGAGCCCAAATCCATAAGCGAGAGGTTGTGATGCGTCGGGGAAGTTCTGTTTAAAAAAAGCTCCGCCGCCTCCCACAACTGCGCCTCTTTGGCTTCTTTAAGCCCAAAATAGCGCCTAAGCACACGTGCAATATTGGTATCGACCACACCCACCGCATCGCCATATCCAAAACTACACACAGCATGCGCCGTGTATCTGCCCACCCCTCGAAGCCGTAGCAACTGCGCAACATCACAAGGCAACACTCCCCCACAAAGCTTCGCACTCTCATAGAGGTTTTTGGCTCTTCTATAATACCCAAGCCCACTCCAAAGCGCAAAAACATCCTCCAACGGCGCACTCGCAAGTACCTCAAGCGTAGGAAATCGCTCTAAAAAAGGAAAATAGTACTCCTCCAAAACCCGCCTCACCTGCGTCTGCTGTAACATCACTTCACTCAAATAGACATGATAAACATCCGAAGCATTCCGCCAAGGCAGGTCATGTCTACCATTTTTCTCATACCATAAAAGAAGTGATTGATGCACACTATGAAAATTTTTTGGTTGCAAAAAGGGTTCCTTTGTTGGTAAAAAACTTTTTTCATATAAAAAGTGATTTTACAAAAAATATGCCCTACTTAAGATAAAAAAGCAAACCTACATACGCACCTAAAATCAAGATACCTTTTTATGCTACCATCACAGTTCATTTACTCAAAGGATAAATTATGCAAAATAAAACAATTTTAGTAACAGGTGCAAACGGCGGGCTTGGAAATGCTTTTATAGAAGCTCTTTTAGAGCAAAATCCAAAAAAGATATACGCCTCAGCAAGAGATATAAAGACGCTTGAGAGTTTTAAAAACAGAAGCAATGTTGAACTCTTAGAACTTGATATCACAGATGCTGCTTCACTGCAGGCTGCAAGAGAGAAAGCCAATGATATAGACGTGCTGATCAATAACGCCGGTGTCAACTCAAATGGAAGAATTTTTAGTACAAACGCCAATGATATGGATGTCAACTACAAAGGGACGGCAAATCTCTGCAAGAGTTACTTTGAGTATGCAAAAGAGCATAAGATGCAAATCATCAACATCTCATCCATCGTAGCACTTTGCAACCTCCCCATCATGGCTGAGTACTCCATCTCAAAAAGCGCGCTTCACTCCTTTACACAAGCCCTCAGAGCAGAGTTTAAAGCCTACGGAAGCGAAGTATATGAGGTTTTTCCAGGACCAATTGACACAAGGCTGACCGAAGGAGCCGATATGCCAAAAGCAGACCCGATGGATGTAGCAAAAGAGGTTTTAAAGTGTGTTGCAAAGGCAGAATTTGAGATATTCCCAGATGGCTTTGCAAAGATGATACAAGAGAGACTTATAGCCGACCCACAAGGGGTAGAAGCGGATTTTGCCATGTCAGTAGCAGGTTAAGGTTTACGCCTTAACCCTCTTGTTTCTACTCTTACTCCATGCAGGAAAAACACACACTATCTGAAATCCTCATCAGCCTCAAGCAAAAATTTATCTATGCTTACTATTTCCACACCGAGGGTTGTTTCATTTGTATCATAAGTTATCAAGATACATCCATCATCCTCTTTTTCAAACTCTCCAAAAGCGTTTAACTCTCTCTTTTTTGTTTTTTCATCACTTATATCATATGCTACTTGATACAATCTCTTTTGCGTATAAAAATCGACCTCTTGATTACCTTTCCTGTATGTAACTTTTTCATCTTTTTTGTAGAGTTCGTTAAACACCAGATTTTCCAAGGCTGTCCCTAGATTTTTAGTTCTGTTTACTCCTAAATTTAAAAACCCGTTATCGCTCAAATAGAGTTTTTTAGCAGATTTTATTTGCGAGGTCAGTTTATCGTGGTATGCAGAAATTGTATGGATTAAAAAATTATCTTCAAAATAGCCGATGTACTCTTTTATCATTTTTGGATCAACACCAAGTTTTTTAGCCAATGAACTGTAGTTTAGCGTAGTTGCAGCATTTGAAACAAGATAATAAAAGAGGTCTCTTATGATTTGAGAGCTTTTTATGTTGTATCTTGGAACTATATCTTTGAGTATGATATCTTCTGCCACACTTTTGAGATACTCTTTTTTTAGCATCTCATCGTTATTTGACATCACTGAGTAGTATCCGCCCCATTTAAGGTACTCATCCATAGCTCTGCTTATCTCGATTTTATTTACTGTTCTTTGAATTTTCGTGGAAAAATCTATCTTTTTGAAATGTAAAAATTCCCTAAAATGAAAACTATGTATCTCAAGTCTCAGCACTCTGCCCGTTAAAACGGCTGCATAGTTTGAAGTTAAAAGCGATGCATTTGAGCCAGTTATGATAAATTTGATATTGAAGTTCTCATATTTTGATTTTACAAAGATTTCCCAATTTTGAAAAATTTGCACCTCGTCTATAAAAAAATATATTTTGCTTTGCATGTCTGGATTTGCAAGTTTTAGATACGCATCAAAAATCACTCCAAGATACGAAGCATCATCTTTGTATGGTATAAATTCCGGTTTTTCCAAATTGATAAAAAATATATTTTTTGCTTCAACGCTCTTTAACAGCTCGCGAATAAGCAATTTTGCCAAAGTACTCTTCCCTACGCGTCTAGCCCCCACAAGAGCCAAAATCTCTTTTGCACCAAGATATTTCAGAGCTTTATCTAAAATTTCTCTTGAGACAAAATCACCGTATATGCTCTGATTTACCCAATGTGCATTATCTTCTAAAAGAATTGAATCCATATTTATTTCCTAAATAAAGAATGTATTCCTAATAATACACTATTTTTTAGATTTTTAGATTTTTTTTAATACGAACAAATGTTCATGCATGATAAGCAAAAAATTTGCTTCCTTGCTTTTCTTTACCCAAAACCCCGTAGCCTTGCAGTTATGTTGCTGTTTGATAATGTCCTCTTTAAGCTCAAACCCAACTTTTAAAAACCTCTGCATAACCATAAATGCCAAAGGCTGATACATCTTATTTCTTCTTGTATCGCCTATCAAAATGGCACAATATTTATCTTTTTTCAAAACCCTATAAAGCTCATACGCTACTTTTTCCATCTCGTCGCAAAATTTTTCCAAGTCATGTATATTTGAGAGATCTTGCTCAATCTGTTTTTCACTATATTTTATAATATCCGCATAAGGCGGATGGTTTAAAACAAAGTCAATACTTTCATCTTTCAGTAGCGACAAATCTCTTGCGTCATTAAGCTCAACTCTTATTTTTGGATTATATTCACACTCAAAGTCAAGCGCTTTTTGCGTTAACTCTATTGCATGTGGATTTATATCCAGTGCCAAAAGATGGCGATTTAAAAGTTTACACTCTATGGCAGTAGTTCCGCCACCAATCATCGGATCTAAAATACAGTCTCTCTCTTTTGAGTATCTCAAAAGCAAATTTCTAACCACTTCTGGTGCCCAATTTCCTCTATATTTTGAGTTATGCGTAGCCCAATTCCCACGACGAGCAAAACTCCAAACAGTTGTACACTCTTGCTCAAAATTTTCTGGTTGGAGTTTTTTAATTTTTTGCATTATTAAATCCTAAAACTTCAATTTTTACCATATAAAGCGATTCATAATAGGTTTTTTTCATGGCTTTATCCTCAAATAATATTAGATATATAATATGGGCACCTCTAAAATCCACC
>DKFQ01000011.1 GCA_002452425.1 Sulfurimonas sp. UBA6792
AGATTTACTACGTCAAAGCTGATTTGAGTGAGGTGATGCTTAGAAGTGCCAAAGGATTTTCCTACTATGCACAGAAGATTTCAGACTTGCAAAAGAAGCTAGAAGCACACAACTTTGTGCGCATTCACCGCTCCTACCTCCTCAATCTTGATGCCATCAAAGAGATAGAGACGATAGAGCAGAGCAAACTACGTTTTCGTTTTAAAGCCATCTCTGAGAGCATCGAATCAAGCAAAGATGGCGCAAAAGCGTTTCGCGAAAGGTATGCGCTTTAGTTGATAAGCGTGATACAATCCTCTTTTTTAGGCACTAAACATAAAAAGCTATACGCTTCATCGCCAAGGGTTTTGTAGCTATGTGCCACACCTGCGGGAATGAGAAAAACATCTCCCTCTTTTGCTTCAACCATCTTATCGCCGATTTGCACCGTTGCGCGTCCTGAGAGGACGTACTGTTCATGCTCCACGCTGTTTGTGTGTAGTGGCATATGCCCGCCCGCTTCTATGATAAAGTTGCGCATCGCAAAGTTTGGAGACTCTTCGGGAGAGAGAAGCATCTTCATCGAGACTCCTTTTCCCGCTTTTTGTGCCACTGCTTCTACAGAGTCGATCTCTTTGTGTAAGTACATCTCATATCCTTTTTCTTATAAACTTTTAGGTAGGATAACATAAAATTGTTTGGAGATTATTTATGAAAATTGCAAAAAATATTACTGAACTTATCGGAAATACTCCTTTAGTTAGACTTAACAAAGCTTCAGCCTTATCAGGGGCAAACATCATCGCCAAATGTGAGTTTATGAACCCGACAAGCTCTGTCAAAGATAGAATCGGTTTTAACATGATACGAAGAGCGATGGAAGCGGGAAAAATCACAAAAGAGACCACTATCATCGAGCCAACGAGTGGCAACACAGGCATAGCGTTAGCAGCGAATTGTGCGGCGCTTGATCTCAAACTCATTCTCACTATGCCAGAATCGATGAGCATCGAGAGAAGAAAACTCCTCAAAGCTTTTGGTGCCGAGCTAGTACTCACTCCTGCCGCACTTGGCATGAGCGGTGCGATAGAGAGAGCGGTGGAGCTAGAGAGCCAAATCCCAAACTCCATCGTTTTACAGCAGTTTAAAAACCATCACAATCCTGAGATTCACGAACTCACAACCGCACAAGAGATACTCCGTGATACGGATGGGAAGATCGATGCATTTGTAGCAGCTGTTGGAACGGGTGGGACACTGAGCGGTACTGCAAAAGTGCTCAAAGAGTACATCCCACATATCGCCATCTTTGCGGTTGAGCCCGCAAGTTCAGCTGTTTTATCTGGTGGGAGCGCGGGTGCACATGCCATTCAAGGCATTGGTGCGGGGTTTGTCCCAGAGACGCTTGATGTCAGCATCTATGGCGAGGTCATAAAAGTGAGCAATGAAGATGCCATAGAGAGTGCAAAAAAGTTGGCACGTGAGGAGGGGCTGCTTGTGGGCATATCTGCTGGAGCAAATGTCTATGCAGCGATGCAAATCGCCTCACGCGAGGAGTTTAGAGGCAAAACAATTTTGACTATCCTTTGCGACACGGGAGAGCGCTACCTTAGCACGGAACTCTTTAGTGAATAACACTTTTTTAGAGACTATAAAAGTATTTGAAGGCGAGATTTTTCATCTCTCTTACCATCAAGCAAGATATGAGAGCGTTTTAAAGCACTTTAACGTAGAGGCTGTGCAAGATTTGGGCGATTTTATCACGCCACCAGAAAATGGACTTTACAGATGCCGTCTTGTTTACGATACAAAAGGTTGTACCCAGACTACTTACCACCCTTACCAAAAAAGAGAGATAAATGCACTCAAAATGCTTCATGATGACACCATAGAGTATGCTATGAAGTACGCCAACCGAGAGAGGCTTGATGCGCTTTTTGCACAAAGAGGTGATGCGGATGATGTGCTTATCATCAAAAATGGTTTTGTAACAGACACAACCATCGCAAATATCGCTTTTTTTGATGGCAAACGATGGCTCACTCCCGCATCTCCGCTGCTTGAGGGAACAACAAGGCAGAGACTTTTAGATGAGGCAAAAATAGTTGAAGAGGAGATACGCATCCAAGACGTAGCACGATTTAAACAAGTTGCCCTGATGAATGCGATGGTAGATTTTGCTATAATTCCAAAAAATCCAAAGGAGCTCTTTTGCTAGACAGTATCATCGAAGATAAAAAATTTGCAGATGTTATGCAGAAAAATATAGAAAATTTGTTGCTCTATCTCTTTGAAAGAGAGCACTATTTTGGGATTCTTTGCAAGATAGAGCATGTTGTATTTGAACCCCCGCTTCCAAAAGAGATAAGCGCAGAGTTTCGCTCGATGACACTCTTTTTTTTAGCAGGATACACATTTGAGACGGCGAGTATTGTAGAGGATGATTTGGTTTTTGAAGCTGGATTTGGGGCTGAAAACTTTGGCAGCATCGTAACTGTTCCACTCAAAGCTATCGTGCAGATTATTGCCGATGAGACACCGCTGCTTATCAATTTGGCAAATTATAAAAAAGAGAAAAAAGTGGCAAAGTCGCTCGACAATGGAGGCGTGGAAAACTCCATGGCATCTTTTTTGTCAAACCCAGAAAACTCCAAGTTTTTCAAAAAATAGCCAAAAGCTACTTCTAAACTTTGGAGAGGGAGAGCAGATAGTTCACGACGTTATCGACAAACGCGTCATGCTTTCTATCTTTGAGATACGCTATGTAAAAATGGCGCTCTATCTTGTAGTTTTTGAGTCTTGCTTCAAAAAGTCTTCCCTGTGCAAGCTCAGCCGCGATAACGTGTCTTGACATAACAGAAACAACAGGTCTCTCTGAGTTTGGATCTGCATGCATAATCGACTCTTTAATCGCTGTCGGACTGCTTAAAATCCCCAAAACATTGAAACCAGTGCAGTGTACACCCATTTCATCAAAAGCCTCACTTGTAAGTCTGCGTGTATGTGAGTGCTCATCACGACAAATCCAGTCAAATCCCATCAAATCTTCTGCACCAAGATGCTTTTTAAGCGGTTGGTTGGAAAAAACGACAAGCTCATCCAAAACCCACTCTCTATAGACGATACCATCTCTAAAAACAGGGGACTCTATAAGCGCAACGTCGATTTTTTTATCTTCAAGCTGATCGATGATTTCGCACGATAAGCCAACATTCATATAGACATTGTTGTTGATTCTGCTTTTGATATCGCCAAGGTAGTTTGGCAGGATGTAGTTTCCGATGGCATTGGAAGAACCCATAACAAACGTGAAATCTTTGTTGATAATCTTTAAAACCTCTTTTTCACTGTTAGCTATGGCTTTTTCAAGTCTTACCGCGATTCTAAAGAGCTCTTCTCCCTCTTTAGTAAGCAAGATACCATTCTTTTTTCTATCTACTATTTTTGTATCAAGGTAGTCTTCGATAAATTTTATCTGTTGCGTAACAGCTGGTTGAGAGATGCCCAATTTTGCCGATGCTTTGGAAAAACTCTTCTCTTTGATGACCATGAGAAAAGTTTGTAATTTTGCAAAATCTTTTAACATAATAATTCCTATAAATTTAGATAATAAGCGAAAGTATAACCCATTATTATAATTAAAGCAATAGTTTTGTAATAATTTATAAGTTTTTAGCTACAATATATAAAATCAACAAGAATAGCGATGAAGCATGGAAAAAATATTTGAAAAACTAAACGAATCTCAGGCAAGCGCAGTGAAGCAGAGCGAGGGTCCTGTTTTGATTTTGGCGGGTGCGGGGAGCGGAAAAACTACGACAATCGTCTCGCGCTTAGCCTATCTTGTCGGGGTTTTGGGTATTCCTGCTTCAAACACGCTTACACTTACCTTTACCAACAAAGCAGCAAAAGAGATGCGTGAGCGTGCTTTTCATCTTATGCAAAATCCCTCTTCTCCTCCACTTTTATGTACATTCCATAAGTTTGGACTTCTTTTTTTAAAGTTTAACATCCATCTTTTAAAGAGACAAAACAACTTTGTCGTTATCGACACTGATGACAAGAAACGCATCATCAAAAAGATAAACAGTGAGATTGCTACGCCACTTATCGCGAGTGAGATATCACGCTACAAAAACTCGCTTCTCTCTCCGGATGATGCCTACAAGCAGGCAGAGTTTTTTAACTATCAGCAGATTGCAAAGATTTATGAGGAGTATGAAACCTACCTTTTAGAGAACAATCTTGTCGATTTTGATGATTTGATTGCTTTAACTTTTAAACTCTTAGATGAAAACCCAGAACTTGCGCGCGCTACATCCCAAAAGTACCAGTACATTATGGTGGACGAGTATCAAGATACCAACGAGTTGCAGCTCAAACTTCTTCAAAAGCTCTGTACGACGCACAACAACATCTGTGTCGTGGGCGATGATGACCAGAGCATTTATGGGTGGCGTGGGGCGCACATAAGAAACATCATGGAGTTTGATCAGGATTTTAAAGATACGGCTGTTTTCAAGCTTGAAGAGAACTACCGCTCACGCGAACCCATCTTAAAAGTGGCAAATGCGCTTATCGAGCATAACCGCTCACGTCTTGGCAAAAAACTTATCTCTACGCGCGGCGGCGGAGAGGATATAACGATTTTAAACTCCAGTGATGAAAATGAAGAAGCAAGAAAAATAGCTCAAAAAATCACAAAGCTTCTGGACTCCGGAGTAAGGGCGCAGGATATTGCCGTTCTTTACCGTGTCAATGTTCTTAGCCGCTCCATCGAAGAGGGACTTAACCGTGCAAAAATAGCCTATAAGCTTGTCGGAGGATTGCGTTTTTATGATAGAGCAGAGGTCAAAGACCTTATAAGCTACATAAGAGTTATTACCAATGTTCATGACGATTTTTCACTCAAACGTATCCTTAACAAGCCAAAAAGAGGGCTTGGAAAAGCGAGTGTGGACAAACTTGAACTTGC
>DKFQ01000128.1 GCA_002452425.1 Sulfurimonas sp. UBA6792
CCGCTCACTCTTCCGCTTGACCCTGAGATTCCTATAACAACACCTTTTTTAACATCTTGCGACTCTTTGACATGAAATTTGCTCATGTGAAAATAACATGTGTAAACCCCATGTCCATGGTCTATGATAACGCTTTGCCCTGAGTAAAATCTATCTTGCACCAAAACAACTTTTCCATCATTTGCGGCGATAACGGGAACACCCACTGCCGCTCGAAAGTCTGTCCCGCCATGATAACTCTTTAGCGAACCGTTATAGACCCGTGCTTTTCCAAAATCACTTGTAATTTTACTCTCTAATGGGACAATAAAAGCAGAAGAGATAAGAGTTTTTGGGGTCGCTTTTTTGTAAATTTTCATTGCTTCGGCATACTCTTTCTCGGTTCTTGCCTTGTCCTCTGGGCTTAAAGTCACTTTGGAGCCATCCACTTGGAGCGTCTCTTTTTCATATTTTCCATCTTGGACATCTAACACAACTGTTTTGGTTTTTTGTACACCGTTTTCTCTGTAAAAAATCTCTACCTCTTTTTTTTGCGGCTTTGTTTCGTAGCTTATGGGAATCAAAACATAATAGCGCTCGTTTTTGCTTGGGTGCTTAAAGATGGTATATTTTTTCTGCTCCAGTGCCGCACTCTCGTATGTTACATCTTTTTGCTCTTCAAACTCCAAAAGAGCTGTTTTTCCATTGGCAATAGTTTTCTCAATTGTAACAACATCAAATGCGAAAACGCATGTGAGTAAAAAGCTAAAAAGCAGTAAAAAACGCATCAATAATCCTTAATAGAACGCTCCATATCGCGTTTCATATCTTTCTCTTTGAGGTCGTTTCTCTTGTCGTGAAGCTGCTTGCCTTTTGCTATGGCAATCTGAATTTTCACGATATTTCTGTCGTTAAAGTAAAGCTCTAATGGCACAACCGTATATCCATCTCTCTCCACTGCTTTGACCATTTTTACTATCTGCTTTTTATGCAAAAGAAGTTTTCTGCTACCTCGCTCTTCATGCGCATAAAAGTGATGCGTCGTCTCAAGTCGCCCTATATGAGCGTTGAACAAAAACGCTTCACCCTGCACAAAACGGATAAAACTATCTTTCAAGTTCACCCGCCCCGCTCTTATGGCTTTAATCTCGCTTCCTTTAAGAACGATTCCTGCTTCAAACTTCTCTTCCAAAAAGTAATCAAAATAGGCTTTTTTATTTTTTGCTATTGTTTCACCCATTATCTGTTTCTTCCTTCTTTACTCTAAAAAAACTACTTCCACTCCCGCTAAAGTAGTATCCATGTTTGTAGTGGTTTTTTAGCTCTTTATACTCATAAAGTGCGGGCTTGAAGAGGTCGTTGGCTTCCTCTGCGCTCATGGTTTTTAGTATCTCTTTTGATGGGGTTTTTTTGAGGCGTTCAACCTCGAAGCCATCTATGGGATTGTAAAAATTCTCTCTGTAAACTCCATACACTTTTGGTGTGCTTATCTCTATTTTTGGTGTAAAAGTCTCAATATCAAGCGTCTCTTCTTCAAGCTCTTCTACTATCTCGCCGATGCCGCTTACATTGGCGCTCTCGTAGTCATAGACAAAAAACGGAACATCCGCTCCCACTTTTAAGCCTATAAGCGCAAGTTCATTTTGGCTTAATCCCAGATGCAAAACCTCATTGCACATTTTTAGAAATGTCGCTGCATCGCTGCTTCCGCCGCCAAGACCCGCAAAAGCCGGTATGTTTTTGACCACCTCAACGCCATACTTTTGCATCAGCTGTTCTAGGGAGTGGGCTTGCTCAGGCTCCAAAGATGCCAAAAGTGCTGCATACGCTTTATAGATAGTGTTTTGTTTTGTCTCGCATGAGAAAGAGCCTATGATTTCAAACACATCGTTGCTCTGTTTTGGCACAAAAGAGAGTTCGTCATAAAGCGAATTTACACGCATAAAACGGGAGATAATCTCATGATAACCACCCCTTACACCCGTGATTTTTAAAAAAATATTTACCTTTGCATAGGCTTTGTAGCGTTTCATGGTGTCGCCTATTTTTTAAAAATAGCGCCAAGAGAAGTTAGGTCTGAGAGCTCTATCTCTTTTGAAGCTGCTCTGTTTGACTCTTTGACATCTTCTAAGAGTTCACTTCTAACGATAGAGAGGTTTTTTGGCGCATCGATGCCGAGTTTTACGACACCTTTATCCACTGATATCACTTTGACAACTATGCCATCTCCGATTACAATCGACTCATCTAGCTTTCTTGATAAGACTAACATTCAACCCTGCCTAATTCATAATTTACTTGTTCATTTTCTATATGGATAACCGACAAAAAAGTGCCATTATCAAGCCAGTAGTACCCATCTGCGTGTATCTCTAAATCCTCCAAAGCAAGAACTCTTCCATATTTTAGGTTGTCACTCTCGCCATGATAAAAATTTTGCGGGATAGCTAAAGATGTTCTTATATCAAGCGGTTTTTCATCTTCGTAGAAAAATTGCCCCTCGTTAAGCCTCTCCAAAGCACTAAGGCTTCCATAGGACAAACCAAGTTTTTTCGCCACCATAAGCCCCAAAGAGCGGATATACGTTCCCTCTGAGACGGTCGCTTCAAAAGTTACAAAAGGGTGTGCATAGTGGATAAGTTTGGTCTCATAAATGGTTGAGTATATCTTCTCTAGGGTAAACTCTTTGCCCGCACGTGCCAAATCATAAGCTCTTTGTCCGTTTATCTGCTTTGCGCTGAAGATTGGCGGCTCATACTCAAGCTCTCCCTCAAGCGACTTGACAACTTTGGCAATCTCAATCTCTTCAAACTCCGGAACTATGACGACCTCTTCTATCATCTCGCTATCAAGCGTATCTGACTTAGCACCCAGCCAAAGTGTTGCACGGTAACGCTTTGGTGTTTTGTCTAAAAAACGAAATAGTTTTGTATAACTTCCCATGCCCACTATCAAAACACCTTTTGCAAAAGGGTCAAGCGTCCCTGAAAAACCGGCTTTTTTCGTCTGGTACTTTCTTTTGAGCTTTGATAAAAAGAGATTTGAACCTATGCCTGAAGGCTTATATGCAACGAAAAGACGATTCATAGACGCTCAACAAAGGATGCCAAAATATCTTTTTTTGTTCCCGCAAAATTGATACTGAGTTTAAACTCCTGCCCCGATTTGCTTACACCGTTGACACGCCCTGTTCCAAAAACCTTATG
>DKFQ01000016.1:0-500 GCA_002452425.1 Sulfurimonas sp. UBA6792
CTGGAACTTGCTAAAATCCCAACAGTTTATAAAAATGAAAATATCCTTAGCACTATCGAGTATCTCAACTGTAACTTAGAACACATTTGCGCACTCAATGAAGATGGAACACTCTATGGGCTTTTGACACATACAGACATCACAAGCAGCATAGACCCCGATACGCTTATGAACAGTTTTTGTCTTGATGATTTTTTAAAACTTGGCAAAAGAGTCAAGTGGATACGCAAAGAGACAAAAACATCGGTGATTTTGCAAGAGATGATAAACAATGCAACTGATAGCGTGATGATAGTAGAAGAGAGTAAGCCAATAGGCATCTTCACGACCAAAGATGTTGTCAAAATCATAAGAAAAAACCTAGATGTAGAAGCGCCCATCAGCACCTATATGTCCTCGCCTGTCGATACGCTGGGTAAAGAGAGCAGCGTAAAAGAAGCGCTTGATTTTTTGGCACAAAAACACTATAAAAGAGTGGTTGTCGTCAACGATGATGGCTC
>DKFQ01000016.1:658-8659 GCA_002452425.1 Sulfurimonas sp. UBA6792
CGATGGTTGAGAGAGAAGGGATGATGTCGCTTGTGATGGTTGATGTTGATTTTTTTAAAAAGATTAACGATACTTATGGACATGGTGTTGGCGATAAAGTGCTTGTAAACATCTCAGAACTCTTTTTGTCTCTTTTGCGAGATGAGGATATCGTCTGCCGCTGGGGTGGCGAAGAGTTTGTTATCCTTCTACCCTCCGCAAACCTAAAAGACGCGCTCTCTTTGGCCGAAAAACTCCGAGGGCGCATCGAGATGATGGAGATAGAGACTGTCCATAAAGTAACAGCGAGTTTTGGTGTGACTCAGGTAAGAGTAGATGATGACCTCAAAAGTGCGGTCGATAGAGCGGACAGTGCACTTTATAGGGCAAAAAATGCTGGTAGAAACTGCGTGGTGCAGAACTAGCCGACACAAACTCGGTTGCGCCCTTGTGATTTGGCTTCGTAGAGTGCGACATCCACTCGTTTAAACATATCTGCACCCTCTTCATCTTTGTGTGAGGTAACAACGCCAAGACTAATCGTTGCATGTTGAACCACGCTAAAGTTGTTTTCATCAACCGCTTTTCTTACTCTTTGTGCTATCTCTTGCGCTTCTTGCAGAGATGTTTGAGGTAAAAATATCATAAATTCCTCTCCGCCAACGCGTCCAAAGATATCCTCTGTTCTTAAGCACCCCTTTACAACCTCTGTTATCTCCATGAGGATAATATCGCCGATATTGTGCCCATAAGTGTCGTTGATGCGCTTGAAATAGTCTATGTCGAACATGAGAAGGGAAAACTCTTTTTGCTCATTTTTATGTTTTTTGAGCTCCTCGTTAAAGGCGTTTAAAAAAGAGTAACGATTTTTTATCTGGGTGAGAGAGTCGGTATTGGCGATGTACTTCATTTTGATATAAGCGTTCTCAAGTTCTTGCGTTCTTTTGCGGATCTTCTCTTCAAGCGCTAAGTTGAGCTCTTGAAGTTCGTTTGATTTTCTCTCTAGTGCCATTTTTAAAAGTGCAAATTTCGTCTGAAGCTTTTTAGAAATAAAGATGGAAATCCCAAGAGAAGCCAGAGTAAAAAGCAGAGCGTAGATTTTGAGCATAAAGATTTTTGCGTCATTACTCTCTTGCATCTGTGCTTTTTTTTCAGCAGCGATATGCTCTATGCCATCGGTATAAAAACCGCTGCCGATGACCCACTCTGTGTGTGGAACTTTTTGGAAGTAGGAGAGCTTGGTCTCCACCTTGCCGCTGTCTGGGTTTTGCCACGTATAGGAGATGAAATCGCCAAAATTAGAAGAGTTCTTGCTTAAGAGCTTTTGAGTAAGCGTTTTGTAGGTGGGACTTTGAGACGTAAGAAGATTTTGCCCCTCAAGCTCTGGGTTGCTAGAGTGTAGAATCACCTTGCCTTTGGTGTCAAAAACAAAAAAGTACCCTTGCGTGTTTTTGTTGATATTTCTTAGGATGTCAAGTGCTGTTTTTTCTATCTCTTGCGTGGTGCTATCAAGATACTCAGAAGAGCCCAGATAGAGATCAAACATCTCAAAATCTTTTACAAAAGCAACTTGCTGGTATTGGATAGAGGGGTCTTTGTTTGGGCGTGTAAAGGTGTCCCACAAAAATCCCTCACCCTCTCTTGAAACAAGCGCAATCTCCTCTTGGATAACATATCTTCCCGTAGCGTCTTTAAAATCTAGGATGCTTTTGCCCTCTAACTCTTTGAGGTACTCAGGCGCTAGGGTAAAGACGCCTTTTTTGTCTAAAATAAAGATAAAACTCTCGCCTTCGTTCCAGACCATAGGACGCAACGCATCTGTTATCATCTTTTTGATACTGCTTGCATCTTTTGTGGCGCTGTTTTGTTTGTAGATATTTTGACCAATCGCATACGCCTGTTTTACTCTGTCTTTGACTTTTTCTTTGAGCCTCTCTTCGATGGTGGAGCGTTCATACACCATAAAGTCAACCGCCATTTTTACTTTGGAGATGGTGTTTTGCTTCTGTTGTGAGATGAGCTCCTCTTTGAGGTTCGCAGTTGTGGTGTTAAAGAGCTCTTGTGTAAAAAAAATGTAGTTGAAAAAGATAAGAAATACAACAAGTGGGATAAAGAGAACGGGACCGATAGTGATAAGTTTGAGAAGATTTTTTTCATTCATGGCAGTTACCTTTAGCTGTTACACTTTACTTCAAAATGCGTAAAAAATGAGAAAAAATAGCAACAAAAGATAACATTTGCCTAAGTGCTTACTAAAAAGTAACACTTAGAGCACGAAAACTAGAAAGAAGGGGGCGCTATGTATTTGCCTTTGACGATGCGACACCCTTCTCCTTTTGGAAATATTTTACGGCGCTCGATCCATTGAGGCTCTTGATTTTGCGCGTCAAACTTGATTTTTGCTTTGGATGCATCAAGTTCAACAATGGTTCCGCAGTTTGTCTGCATGCCAACTTTAAGCGTTTTTCTAAAATTTTCAATCTTTTGTGCTTGTTGCTGTAGGGTTGATTGCTCTTTTTTGGTAAGGGAGTAGTTCTCTCTCTCAAGCTGTTGTTCGCTTTTGTTGTAGAGGTCTTGGTAGCTTCTTGGCAACCTTTGGGATGCCCCTTGCTTTTTGAGCTCTTCATCTCTGAGATGCTCAAGGTTTTTGAGTGCGAGATGGAGCATATCTTGCGCGTTTGCATAGTCGGCATACTTCTTTACAAAGTCGTTAAACGCATCAACAGTGGATGCTTTTTGAAACTCCTCTTGGCATAGCGCAAACTTAAAGCTCTCTTTTTTTGCTTCGATGGCAGCAAGGAGTTTTGTCTCAATAACGGCTTTGTTGATTGCTGATTTGCTTATGTACTTGTACTTTGGCGCACTTTGGTTGAGGTTGATGATATGCTCTGCAATATTTGTAGCCTCAGGAACTACCCCAAATTTTGTTGTGCAAGGGGTGTAGCGTGTGCTGTTGGACTCTTTGCAGAGATAGTGATTTGTTTTTGTGGCATTGTTCTCTTCTTCAAAATGCGGATAGATATTGCCGTAATCTTGGGTGACGCGAAGAATCTCTTGATTGGTAAATTTTCTTCTAATGACGGGTTTGTCTTCAATCTCTAGTATCTTCCAGCCCTCTTTGTTTTTTTCTAGGAGTGCATAGTAGTACCCGCTTTGGCTGATATAGTCACTTTTTGGTTCTGGGGGTTTTGGAGCTGTAACTTTAGGCTGCCCTGAGGTACACCCTATGAAAAAAAGAGGAAAAAAAAGCGCATAAAACGCTGCTTTGTAAAGCATGGTGTTCCTTTGGAAGAAGTCTAGTATAAAGGCAGATTTATAGCATATTTTTTGGTTGCTTCATTCGCAATGATGTGGTCATTGCGAGAATAAAATCTATGAAGCAACCTAAGTGACGCAGAAAGTTAGGTTTTAGTTATTCTATCTCAGCGTCGATAACGTCGTCATCTGCTTTTTTCTTTGAAGTATCAGCACTTCCTGCTTCACCTTCATTGCCTTTGTACATCTGCTCTGCCATTTTATGGCTTGCTTCCGTCAAAGTTTTTACTTTCGCTTCGATTTGCTCTTTTGTAGAGTTTGTATCTTTGAGCGTATCTTTGAGTTCAGTGATAGCTGATTCGATTTTTGCTTTCTCTTCTGCACTGATTTTATCGCCGATTTCACTTAGAGATTTTTCAGTCTGAGCGATAAGCGCATCTGCTTGGTTTTTAAGCTCTACAAGCTCTTTGCGCTTCATATCTTCAGCTTTGTGCATCTCTGCATCTTTGACCATTTTGTTAATCTCATCTTCGCTAAGCCCAGACGAACCGCTGATAGTGATAGACTGTGATTTGCCTGTGCCTTTGTCAGTTGAGCTAACAGTGAGTATTCCGTTTGCGTCGATGTCAAAAGTAACTTCGATTTGAGGCACACCTCTTGGAGCCGCTGCAATGTTACCTAGTTCAAAAAGACCTAAAGATTTGTTATCTCTTGCAAACTCTCTCTCGCCTTGAACAACCGAGATACTAACTGCCGGTTGGTTGTCCTCTGCCGTTGAGAAGATTTGAGACTTTTTAACAGGGATTGTTGTCCCTTTTTCGATGATTTTTGTCGCAACACCGCCTAAAGTCTCGATACCGAGTGAAAGTGGAGTAACATCAAGAAGAAGAACGTCTTTAACATCCCCTCTTAAAACACCGCCTTGGATAGCTGCACCTGCCGCAACAACTTCGTCAGGGTTTACACTCTTGTTGAGGTTTTTGCCACCGAAGTAGTCGGAGACCATCTTTTGAGCGAGTGGAACACGGATAGAACCACCGACCATGATAATCTCTTTGATATCGCTGTTTGATAAACCTGACTCTTTCATAGCAGTTTTGATATGTGCGATAGTCTCTTCAACAAGTTTTTCAATCATACTCTCAAATTTAGCACGAGTAAGTTTGATAACCAAGTGTTGTGGTCCAGCTTCTGTCATCGTGATAAACGGTAGGTTAATCTCTGTTTCAGTCGATGAACTTAACTCTTTTTTTGCATTTTCAGCCGCATCTTTTAAGCGTTGAAGTGCCATTTTGTCGTTTTTAAGCTCTACACCGTGAGAACTCTTGAACTCGCTGCTAAGGTAGTCAACGATTTTGTTGTCAAAGTCGTCTCCACCCAAAAATGCGTTTCCATCTGTTGATAGAACTTCAAAAGTACCCTCGCTAATCTCTAAAACAGTAACGTCAAATGTCCCGCCGCCCAAGTCGTAAACAAGCACATTCTCATCGCCTTTGCTCTCTAAACCGTATGCAAGTGCAGAAGCAGTCGGCTCGTTGATGATACGTAAAACGTTAAGTCCTGCGATAGTTCCCGCATCTTTTGTAGCTTTTCTTTGTGCATCGTTGAAGTAAGCCGGAACCGTGATAACTGCGTCAGTTACAGTAGAACCTAAGTAAGCCTCAGCATCCTCTTTTAGTTTTGAGAGGATTTTTGCCGAAATCTCTTGCGGAGTGTAAATCTTGCCCGCAACATCAACAGCTGCCATACCGTCTTTGTTAACGATGTTGTAAGTTACCTTGTCGTGAGCCGCTTTTGCGTTCTCTTCGTTCATCATAAGACCCATAATTCTCTTGATAGAAGAGATAGTCTTGTTTGGGTTTGTTATGGCTTGACGTTTTGCAGGGTCACCTACTAAAACCTCGCCTTTGTCTGTAAAAGCTACAACCGAAGGAGTTGTATTTTTACCCTCTTTGTTAGGGATGATTTTTGCCTCACCACCTTCATAAACTGCTACACATGAATTTGTTGTTCCTAAATCTATACCGATTACTTTTGACATAATTTTTATCCTTAATTTGATTTTATTTCATAAAATAAAATGAAGGAAACCTTCATCTTATTTGTCGCAAAAGGAACGCGTCCCTTTTGCTTTCGCTAGCCGCTAAGGCACTAAAGCTTGACACTTTCGTGTCAGAATTTCTTTTATTTAAAACTATATGAACGAATGTTAATTCGCCACGACTACCATCGCTTCGCGAAGCGGTCTCTCTTTATACTTATAGCCTGTTTGGAAAGTTTGGACTATCTGTCCGCTCTCTACCGTGTCACTATCTACGCTTTGGATAGCGTTGTGGATATTTGGGTCAAAAGGCTCATCGTGAGCAACCATCTTGACACCGTGTCTCTCTAGTGAAGTGACAAGCTGTTTTTGTGTCAGCTCAATCCCCTCTTTAAGTTTTGCTAACAGCTCTTCGCAACTTGTATCTGCCTTGACTGAGTTTAGCGCACCATGAAGAGAGTCAAGAACGGGAATCATATCTTTTGCAAACTTTTCGTTTGCATACTCAACAGCCGTATATTTTTCTCTCTCTAATCTTTTTTTTATGTTTTCAAAATCTGCATGAACACGAGCATATTTGTCTTTGAGTTCGCTCAGCTCTGTTTGTAAAAGGTCAAACTCATTTTCAACCGCCGCAGCTTCTGCAGCAGCTTCATCCAATTCGACATTTTCGTTTTGAAGTTCTTCTTTTTCTTCTGTTACCATAACCGTTTGGTCACTCCTTTTCTAAAAAGATAGCATAATTATACATATTGAGTGTAACAATGTCAAGAGAAAGTTAAGTAAATGTACTTAAGTAACTTTAGTCTTTAGCTATCAAGTTTTTGATGTAACTTTTTTATAGTAAGATTGTTATAAGAAAACACACAAAGGATGAAGTATGAAGTTTTTTGCTTGGATAGGCGCAATTATCGCCACTTTGGTTCTAACGCTCTATATAGTTGCTTTTACGCCGCTTGGAAATGGTCTCCTCAAGCCAATGGTGGAGGCAAAGATACAAGAGGCGACGCAAACACAAAGTAAACTTGAGACTTTTTTGCTTACTATGAGTGATTTTGAAGTGGTTTTGGAGTTAAGCGAGGGTAACCGTATCACGGCAAAAGGCGCGTACTCGCTTTTTTCGCGCTCTTTCGATGTTGACTATGTGCTTGATTTGAAAAATCTTCAAGCGTTAGAGAGCTTTGCGGGACAGCCGTTGCGTGGCGAACTTTTTAGTGATGGAAAAGTAAAAGGCGATATGGCTTTGATGCACATAGATGGAAAAAGCACGATTGCGCAGAGTGCTACGACCTATAGCGTCACGCTTGAGGATTTGAACCCAACCTCCATCATCGCTACTATCAAAGGCGCAAAACTTGCCTCTCTTTTGCAGATGATGGCAAAAAATCCTTATGCAGCGGCAGATGTCGATATGGATGTCAACTTTAAGAGCATCAAAACAGGTGCGCTTGATGGTACTGTGCTACTCAAAACAAAAGAGGGCAGACTTGACCCAAAATATATGTTGAGTGATTTTAATGTTACCATCCCAAATACCTCTTTTGCTATGAATCTTGACGCAACACTGCAAGGGAGTGATATCAACTTTAAGGGCGAACTTCTCTCAAACCTTTTTAAAATTACCTCTGCGGGCAGCGTCACTCCCCAGACGCTTAAAACAGATGTGACCTACGCACTGAGTGTTCAAGACCTGGAAGTGCTTAAGCCACTTACGGGGGCGGATATCAGAGGAGCGCTTAAACTTGATGGAACTATCAAGGGAGACAAAGAGAGGCTGGTGGCTCAGGGTGTGAGTGATTTGGCATCGTCCAACACAACTTTTGAAGCTACGCTCAAAGAGCTTCAACTCTCAACGCTCAAAGCAAAAGTTATCAACCTTGATGTGGCAAAACTGCTCCACATGCTCAAACAGCCACACTATACCGATGGACTTTTATCTATACAAGCAGATATAAGCGATATGAATCCACAAAATCTCAGCGGGCAGGTTGTGACATCGCTTACAAGAGGTGTCCTTGATACCGCTTATCTTACAAAAGCCTATGCACTTGTCGCACCTATGCCAAAGACAACGTTTGATGCGACAACAACAACACTCTTAAGAGGGAGCGTTGCAGATACCAAGATAGACCTGAACTCCAATCTCGCAAATCTTGATGTAAAGAGTGCAAAGTATGACTTCAAAGATGCTTCGCTTCAAAGTGACTATAAACTTTTTGTCTCCAACCTAGAAGCACTCGCTTTTGTGACTAAAGAGCGTTTGCGTGGCGAACTTAGCGCAACTGGCACGGTAGAGAAGGGCAAAGATTTGGACGCGACTATGAGTGCCACTCTTGCGGGCGGAAAGATGGAAGCCAAACTTCATAATGATGACTTGCACGCAAATATGAGCGCAATCAAGACAACAAAGCTGCTCTATATGCTCTATCGCCCTGAACTCTTTGATGCCTCACTCAATGCAAAACTTGACTATAACTTGGCGCAAAGCAGAGGAGGGCTTGATGGGCAGATAAGTAACGGTGTGTTTGCTAAAAATCAGACTTTTGACTTAATTAAGCAGTTTACAAAAGTTGATATGTACAGAGAAAACTTCAACGGAGATGTAGCGGCAAAGATGGAAAAAGAGAAGATGCTCGTTTGGCTTGATTTGCGCTCCAAAGAGGCGGCAATCAAAACAACAGATACAAAGCTCAACACAAAAACAAATCAGATAGAGTCAGATTTGA
>DKFQ01000016.1:8787-19285 GCA_002452425.1 Sulfurimonas sp. UBA6792
GGCTCTGCGATGTAGTACCCTTGCATGTAGTCGATATCAAGTTGCAGAAGTTTGTCATATACCTCTTTTGAGTGGACAAATTCTGCTATGGTCTGCATGTTGCTCTGCGCTGCAAAATGGATGATACTTCTGACAACTTTAAAATCTTTGCTGTTTTTATGGATATTTTTGATGAGTGAGCCATCGATTTTGAGGTAGTTTGCCTCTGTGTCGATGATGCGCTTGAAGTTTGAGTAGCCGCTTCCAAAGTCATCTATGGAGACTTTTGCTTTGAGTGAGTGAAGCAGCTGAATCTTTTGCTTAAAGAGGTTGATGTCGTCAACTTCATCGCTCTCTAAAATCTCAAAAGTAACACGTGATGCGAGGTAGTGGTCTGCGCGGAGTGCTTGGACGATGGTATCTTCGATATCTGGGTTGTTGAGATCTGAGAAACTAATGTTGATGCTTACAAGCTTTTGGTTTGTTTTAAACTTCTCAAAAACAAGGGCTAAAATCCTCTGCGTGAGTTTATAGTGCATGTTTGTGAGCTTTATCTGAGGCAAAAATTGGTAAGGCATAACGACTTTGCCCTCTTCATCAAGGATACGAACAAGTGCTTCATACTTGAAGATAGAGCCTGTTTTATGGTCGTAAATAGGCTGGTAGTAGCATGTAACGCGGTTTGTATCAAGAGCTTCTTTGACAAAAGCCAAATCTTTTGAGGAAGAGGAGGATGAGGCGGTTGTTAGCTTCTTTTCATCATAGACGGTAACTCTGTTTCTTCCATTTTTCTTCGCATGGTAGAGCATAGCATCGGCTATTTTTACCGCCTCTTGCATGTTTTTCTCCAAATGCGGGTTGACGTGCAGACCAATGGAGACAGTCACAGAAATCTCATGCCCATCATAAACAAACTTCTCTTTGGCGATGTTACTTCTAATCCTCTCACAGATATCTCGTTTTGTGTTGTCGCGGTTGTTGATAAGAAGCAAAAACTCCTCTCCGCCATAACGCACCAAGATGTCATTGTCTCGGATAGAGTTTTTGACGATTTTACTTGCATGTGAGAGAACATAGTCCCCCGCTTTATGTCCGTAGGTGTCGTTGATGATTTTAAATTTATCTAGATCTAGCATCGCAAGAGAGTAGTTTTCAAGGTTGAGTACAGAGCCAATCTCCTCAAGGTAGTTTCTGTTGAATGTTTTTGTAAGTGGGTCTGTAAAAATCTTTCTTTTGGTGATAAAGTAGTGGAAAATCTGCATCAAAGTCATCGCCATAAAAATGACGATAAAGAGCGTCAAGAGCGTAAAAAGAGTTTCAAGTGGCTTGATGGACTCAAGGATGATTGCCTTGATATCTGTTGTAAAGTCGATGTTAAAAAGAGCGACAACTTCGCCATCTTTGATGATGGGGTGCAGATAGGTGAGGTAGAGGTTTTCTACATTTTGCTGCTTGATGAGTTGCGGTTTTTTTGTACTGTACGCAAGTTCATACTCAGGAGCATTGACATCAAATTTTTGGTTAAAGCTTGCTTTGTCTGTTTTGGATGCATCGAGTAAAAAGCGAAACTTTTGTGTTGCATCTCTATATAAAATATAGGAGTACTTGACATCAGATGTGAGCATCATAGAGAGCATCTCTTCATACTGGGTGGTGTGCTCTTTATCTTCAAAGAAGGTGGCTAAATCTTGAAATTCATGTTCTTTGGCATGTGCGAGTATCTGCTGTTGCATATTTTGTAAAACATAAGCCATTTGGTTTATCTCATGCTTTTCTATGCGCTCAAAAATGGACTCTTTAGATTTTGAAATCTCATTGTATGTATAAACAAAAAACAACCCAAGAAGAAAGAGAAGAAAAAAGATAAAAAATTCTCTTCTCTTTACCATATCTTCTCCTCGACATACATCTCAAGCTCTTGTGAGATTTTTATCTCATGGAGTTTCAATCGAGATTCTATGAGAACAACGTTAGGTCTGCCTTTTTTCCAAAACATGGAGCCAAAACTCTCTGGAATCTCTTTAAGAAGTGTATAGTCAAGTACAAAAACTGCTTTTTGGCAGAGCTGTTTTGGAAGATTTTTCGTTTGCTCAACTATAAGAAGCGTAGCCTCGCGGCAGTCATCTGCCGTTTTCAAGCGCCCTTTTTTCTCAAACTCTTTGAGAAGCGTTTTGTTGTCAGACCAGAGGATAATCTCTTTGTTTATCTTTATGTTTTGAAAAATCTTTTCTAAAATCTGAGCTTGAATCATCTCTTTTCCTTGCTCTGCAAAGAGTGATAGTGCTAAAAAGAGAAGAAGAAAAAGCTTTTTCATCTAAAAAATATACTCCAAAGTCAAGATGCCACGTCGCTCAAGTGCAGGAACCATTGCCCCTTTGATGCTTGTCTCGATTGCCCTGTCAAAGATGTTTTCCCCTTTGAGCTTTATGTTGAGATTTTTGTTGTAGTGGTAAATCGCTCCTGCGGTGTAGTCGTACCCCGCATCCATACTCACGCCATCAACTCCAATATAAGAGGAACGGTAAACGAGCTCGTTGTAGAAGTCAAACTTGCCAAATGTGGAGTAAAGCTGTAGAAGTGCGCCTGTGTCAGAGCTAAAAGAGTTGTTGTCTTTGTAGGCTCTAAAGTACTCGGCGACAAGTTTGTTCTCTGCATCAAATACATACTCTAGGTTGAGAAAAAATTGTGAAAAATCGGAATTTCCGCTGTTGTTGACATATTTTTGGAGTGAGTGGTTAAAAATAATTCCATCTTTAGATTTGGATGTCCCCCCCTCCAAGTGTAAGTGTGAGCTTCTCTTTGTTGTACTCAAGTTCTGCTTTGATGACGCGATTTTTTGAAACCCTCAAATCAGGATTTGGAATAATTATGGGTGAAAAAGTTGTTTGCGCAAAGATAGGGTAAACATGCCCTTTTTGGATAAAGCTCTTTAAAGAGAACTCTTCGGAGATTTTTGCAAGGTAGGCAAGGCGCAAAAGGTACTCTGTGTTTGCTTTTGTTTCATGGTTGTCGTAGTAGTTTGCTTTAGCACCAAGTGTAATCTGATGCTCTTCGTTTATGTCATAACTATCTTCTCCAAAGAGCATGTAGATGTCAAGCTCTTTTGGACCTGCGGGGTAGCTTTTTTCCATACCGTTACTTTGCAGATTGTCGAGAAAAAATGTTTTAAATTTTGCCTCAGTGCCAAACAAAAAGTTGTGGTCATTGTAGCTATAGCGCTTTTGCAAAAGGATATCGTAGGTGTATGAGCCTGAGGTTACATCAAGATTATTGCTGAGGGAGCTATCAAAAAGGCGCACGCCAGAGCTGTCGCTGTTGAGAACATCGATGATTTCATACGTTCCTGAGATGATAAGCTCTGTCTGTGAAGGGAGGTACTTTGTAAAGTGAAGATAGCTATATGTTGAGGTGATATCGCCACCTTCGACGCTTTGACCAAATCCACTGAAGATGTCGCTTTTCTCTTTGGAAGCTCCCCCCTCGATAACGTAGTCATCTTTTTTGGCAAAATTCACATAGAGTTGCCCTCTGTTGCTGTCTCTTGAGAACTCTTTGTTATTTCTGCCTCTCTCCTTGTCAAATCTATTGCCGCTTACATCAACATTTGCAAGATAGGAGTAATCACCAAAATTTTGCGCATCGATAACTTGCCCTCTGCCGCCACCTGTTGAATCAACGGAGCCTTGAAGGACGGTTGCATTTTCACGAGCGGGGTCTTTGGTGTAGAGTTTGATGACCATATTTCCAGATTCGCCATGAAAAGCGATAGCGTTGGATGCTTGGTAAATCTCGATATGGTCGATGTGGTTAAGCCCCATCTGCCCAAACTGTGCAATCCCCGTACCCGCGGTGATAGAGGTGACCTCATAGGAGTTGATATAGATTTTGACAGAGGACATAGACTGCTCAGAGTAGGGGCTCTTTACGATAGCGGTAGGACCAAAAGCAGAGTTCTTGAGCGTAAACATCTTAATCGTTTTAATGATATCGTTGAGCGTATATGCTTGCATCTTATCTAAGTCAGAGCGGCTAAAGATAGTGACGTGACCGGATTTTTCTTGCTTTGTTTCATGGGAGAGTTCGCTTGCCTCACGGTACTGCGAGAGCAAATCATCAAGATTTTCTTCTTGTGCAAAAAGAAGAGTGCTAAAGAAAAGTAAAATAAAAGATAACTTCAAGAAAAACCTTAATTTTTAATAATATGCAAAAGTATATATCTATGATTCTTATTTTAAACTTGCATCAGCCAAAGAGAGGCAAAAAAGAGGCTCTTTGTTGTTCTGTTTTAAAACGCCAATCGCTTCGCTAAAAGTAAGCCCCGTTGTTACGATATCATCAACCAAAATCAGCTCTTGTGCTTTTGTGTTTTCTAGTTTAAAATCTCTAGGGTTTTGCATACGAAACTCTCTGCTTTTGCCAGAGTATGTTACCTTGTTTTTTGCTCTTAGTTTGCCAAACTCCGGTTTTATGCAGCTGCTCTTAAGTGCTTTGTTCAAGATGGCAGTGTGGGAGTAGCCTCCTTTTGGAACATCGTCAACGGCGATAGAGGTTACCTGTGTCTCATACGAAAACTCTTTGGCAAAGAGAGCAAGAGAGTTTTGCGCCAAAATAGTATAGACATAGTAGCCCAAATCGGTATGTTTGGTGTGAAGCAGTGTTTTGATGTCGTCGTATTTGTAAAAGGAGATAACTTCGACATCGTGGAGGATTTTTCTTCTGTAAAGAGAGGGCGTTAAAAAGGTGTTTTGACATTTTTTGCAGATGTGTGACAGCGAGAGGCGTTCACAAAGTAAACATTTCATAAACGACCCCTTCAAATTTAGACTAGACTACTTTTCAGTTCTCCACGTTGTGGCATCGTGTTTAGAGATATAGACAAGAGCAGCAATCGTTAGTGCCGCTAGCGCTAAAGCAAATAATTCAATCATTAGTCCTCCTTTTTGAGATCATCAAGTTTTTCTTCTATGGCAGTTTCAATCTTTTTATAGTAAATACTAAGACTTACAATACCAAAAAAACCTATCAATCCCAATATCAAAATAAAAATCGGTTTTTCACCGGACAATACCGCATATACTAAAGCAATAACAGCTGAAGAGAGAGCAAAGAGTACATTGAACCAATCTTTGCGCTTCTCTCTTAATATATCAATTTCTTTTATTAGTTTGTCTTTTTTGCTCATACTGATATTGTATCAAAATATAAGCAAGAGACGATAAATAATTTAATCCATCTTTAAAACAGACATAAACGCCTCTTGCGGCAGTTGTACTTTTCCTATCGCTTTCATACGCTTTTTACCCTCTTTTTGCTTCTCTAAAAGCTTTCTTTTTCGGGTAATGTCGCCGCCGTAACATTTAGCGGTAACATTCTTGCCCATACTCTTCACTGTCTCTCTAGCGATAACTCTGTTGCCCAAAGAGGCTTGGATGGCAACTTCAAAGAGCTGGCGGGGAACTATCTCTTTCATGTTTTTTACCAAAGCACGTCCACGGTACTCGGCGGCGGAGCGGTGTACGATGATGCTGAGCGCATCCACGACATCGCCTGCTACAACGACATCAAGCTTGACAAGGTCGCCCTCTCTAAAACCGATAGGCTCATAGTCAAAACTTGCGTATCCTTTGGAGATGGACTTGAGTTTGTCGTAAAAATCAACGACGATTTCGTTCATCGGAAGCGAGTACTCAAGCATAACTCTTGTCTCGTTAAGATAGCTCATCTTGTCCTGTACGCCTCTTTTGTTTACCAAAAGCGTTATGATATTGCCCAGATAATCAACCGGAGTGATAACGGTTGCTTTGACGTAAGGCTCTTCTATGCGCTCGATTCTGCTTACATGCGGGAGTTCTGAGGGGTTTTGTACCTCTACCATTTCGCCGTTTGTAAGATAGACATTGTAAACAACAGATGGAGCCGTTGCGATAAGGTCAAGGTCAAACTCTCTCTCTAAGCGCTCTTTGATAACCTCCATATGAAGCATCCCAAGGAACCCGACACGAAAGCCAAATCCAAGTGCTACCGATGTTTCCGGCTCATAAGAGAGTGAAGAGTCGTTGAGCTTGAGCTTGTCAAGCGCATCACGCAAATCTTCAAATTTATCAGTGTCTATCGGGTAAATCCCCGCAAAAACAAAGGGTTTTGCAGGCTCGTACTTCATAACAGGCTCTAGAGTTGGGTTTTTTGCATCGGTAATGGTGTCGCCGACATTTACAACATGAACCTCTTTTAGCCCAAGTACGACGATGCCTATCTCGCCGCTTTTGATGACAGCCGTCTTTTTGCGTTTGAGCGGATGCGGATACATAAGGTCTAGCACCTCATGCTCTTCGCCGTTACTCATAAGGCGTACTTTTTGCCCTACTTTTATCTCGCCGTCAAACACACGCACAAGCGCCAACGCTCCAAGGTAGGAGTCAAACCATGAGTCATAGATGATGGCTTTGGTCGTTGCGTCAGGATTGCCCACCGGTGCAGGGATACGGTCAACGATGGCATCAAGAAGCTCACGGATGCCGATACCTGTTTTTGCGGAGACCAAAACAGCGTCTGTTGCGTCTATGCCGATGCTTGACTCTATCTCTTCGGCTGCTTTTATAGGGTCTGCGGCAGGTAAATCTATCTTGTTTATGACTGGGATAAGCTCTAGGTTGTTCTCCATAGCCATATAAACGTTGGCGATGGTTTGTGCCTCAACGCCTTGCGCCGCATCGACAATAAGTAGTGCACCGTCACTTGAAGCCAAAGATTTGCTTACCTCGTAAGAGAAGTCAACGTGTCCCGGAGTATCGATGAGGTTTAGGATGTAGTGTTCGCCGTCTTTGACATAGTCAAGGCGCACACTTTGCGCTTTGATAGTGATGCCACGCTCTTTTTCGATGTCCATCGTGTCCATCATCTGTTTGCCAAGCTCACGGTCACTCACCGCACCGCACTCTTGAATGATGCGGTCTGCCAAAGTGCTTTTACCATGGTCTATGTGTGCGATGATAGAAAAGTTTCTAATGTTTTTCAATGAATTCCCTTAGGTTATGCAAATAGTGAATTAACACTTTCGTTGTGGTAAACTCTGCGGATAACCTCTGCAAAAAGAGGTGCGACCGTTAAAACGATAATCTTGTTGTGAGGTTTACAAACAAGCGTGTTGGTAACGATAAGCTCGTCAAGTTCGCCGTTTTCAAGGTTTTCATACGCTTTTCCGCTCAGAACTCCGTGTGTCGCACATGCCATAACAGAGGTAGCACCTTTGTTTTTAAGAGCAGTTGCCGCTTTTACCATCGTTCCGGCTGTGTCAACCATGTCATCTATCATGATAACATCTTTACCCTCGACGTTTCCGATGATGTTCATAACCTCGCTCTCGTTTGCTTTTTCACGGCGTTTATCGACGATAACCATGTCAAGCCCCATACGTGAAGCAAAGTAGCGCGCACGTGCTACACCGCCGATATCCGGAGAAGCGATGATAGGATTTTTGAGATTTTTGCTTCTGATGTAGTTTTCAAAAGTAACAGAGCCGTAAAGATTATCAACCGGAATGTTAAAAAACCCTTGAATCTGCCCCGCATGCAAGTCGATAGTGACAACTCTATCAATCCCCGCCGCTTCGTACATATCTGCTACAAGTCTTGCCGTAATCGGAACACGAGGAGCGGCTTTGCGGTCTTGTCTTGCATAGCCATAGTAAGGAACGACTGCCGTGATACTGGAAGCTGAAGAGCGGCGCAACGCATCCGTCATGATAAGAAGTTCCATAAGGTTGTCGTTGGATGGCGCACCGGTGGATTGGATGATAAACACATCACGCCCTCGCACGCTCTCGGAGATTTGAATCGAAATCTCGCCGTCGCTAAATCTCTTAACATCAGCTCTTGCCATAGGAACATCGAGTATCTGACAAACCTCTTGAGCAAATTCTACGCTAGCAGAACCGGCAAAAATCTTATAACCACGCATGGGATACCTTTGAGAAAAAATTATGAAATGATACTAAAAGTGTGCTGAGGAGTTGTTAAAATGGGAAGATGATAAAGAAAATTTGAATTGGTGGAGCTGTGGAGGATCGAACTCCAGTCCGAAACCACGCTACTCCTAACGTCTACATGTTTAGAGAAGTTGTTTGTTTTTTAATCTTGCTTCACACAACTTGCAAAGCTACGCCAGACGAGCCTCTTGGGTTCGTTTTGCATCCGAGACAAACACAAAGTATATCTGCATAAGGGGTGATACTTCGAGTCCTATTTATCCAGAGTCCATAGGTGAAGCAGCCCGCCCTCTTACGAGGGGGTAAAACTTAAGCTACTGCTAAAGCTGGGCGATAATTTGTATTGTTTGCGTTTAAGCAAGTTGAGCCGCGTAACGGAAATGCTCAGTCCGACATGCAATTAGAAGCGACAAGATCCCGTCGAAACCAGGTCAGCCCCATTGGGGAAATTATAGCGATATTTTGAATAATCAAATATAAATAGAGTGATTTTTAACGCATTTCAAAGTGTGAATAGTATAGAATCTTTGCTTTGATAGTGCAAGTGAAGAAGTCTATTTTAAAAATAAATAGTACAGATATTTTGTGAAAAAGGGGTAGGTAGATGAAAGGGATAATTTTAGCAGGCGGCTCAGGAACAAGGCTCTATCCGGTTACAAGGAGTATAAGCAAACAACTTCTCCCTATATACGATAAACCTATGATTTACTACCCTATTTCTGTCCTCATGCTTGCTGGGATTAGAGAGATACTTGTTATATCAACTCCACAAGATATAGGAAAATTTGAAGAGCTGCTGGGTGATGGCAGTGACTGGGGTATTGAGCTAGAGTATAAAGTCCAACCAAGTCCAGATGGTTTGGCACAAGCTTTTATCTTAGGTGAAGAGTTTATAGGGAGCGATAGCGTCTGTTTGATTCTTGGTGATAACATCTTTTATGGACATGGTTTTACGCCACTTCTCAAAAATGCAGCCTCACTCCAAAGCGGTGCCGTAGTTTTTGGGTATCAAGTAAAAGACCCTGAGAGATTTGGGGTGGTTGAGTTTGACGAAGAGTACAATGCCATCAGCATAGAAGAAAAACCGCTCAAGCCAAAATCAAATTTTGCCGTAACAGGGCTTTACTTTTACGATAACGATGTAGTGGAAATCGCTAAAAATGTGAAGCCAAGCGAGAGGGGAGAGCTTGAGATAACCTCAGTCAACCAGGCGTATCTGCAAAATGGAAAACTAAAAGTAGAAGTTTTAGGACGAGGTTTTGCATGGCTGGACACAGGAACGCACGACAGCCTCATAGAAGCGGGGCAGTTTGTACAAACTATAGAGCATAGACAAGGTTATAAGATAGCGTGTTTGGAAGAGATAGCTTATAGAAATGGTTGGATAAATAAAGAAAAGATACTTGAAATCGCAAAACCTTTAGCAAAAAATGGGTACGGTCAGTATCTTTATGATTTGGCAAAGGAAGATAATGTTTAATAACAGTAGCGAAACTATATTGGTAACAGGCTGCGCAGGTTTTATAGGCTCAAACTTTGTACCGTACTTTTTGGAAAGATACAAAAACTACAATCTCGTAAACCTAGATTTGCTCACCTATGCAGGGAACTTAGAAAATCTGGGAGAGTGTGAAGCAAATCCAAGGTATAAGTTTATAAAAGGCGATATCTGCAATCGGGAGTTGGTTGAGTTTATCTTTAGCGAGTACGACATACAAGGTGTTATCCACTTTGCAGCAGAGAGCCATGTGGACAACTCCATCAAAAATCCAGGTGTATTTGTTCAAACAAATGTAAATGGAACTTTTACGCTTGTGGATGTTGCTTATAAGTATTGGATGGAGAAGCCATTTAATTATAAAGAGGCTTATAAAGGGTGCAGATTTCATCATATAAGTACCGATGAAGTATATGGAACACTGGGCGAAACAGGACTTTTTACAGAAACTACACCTTACTCTCCAAACTCTCCATACTCAGCTTCTAAAGCTTCAAGCGATATGATTATCAGAGCATATAATGAAACTTATGGATTAAATACGGTAATTACAAACTGCTCAAACAACTACGGTCCAAAACAACATGATGAAAAACTCATCCCAACCATCATAAGAAATGCTCTCAAAGGTAACCCTATCCCTATCTATGGAGATGGAAAAAACATCCGTGACTGGCTCTATGTACTTGACCACTGCAAGGGTATTGACTTAGTTTACCACTCTGGAAAAAGTGGTGAGACATACAACATCGGCGGCAGAAACGAGAGAACAAACCTTCAAATAGTAGATAGGATATGCACGCTTCTTGATGAGAAAGTGCCAAAAGAGAGAAGCTACAAAGAACTTATCACTTTTGTAGAAGATAGAGCAGGGCATGATAGAAGATATGCGATAGATGCTACAAAACTGGAAAATGAACTTGACTGGAGTGCAGATGAAAATTTTGAGAGCGGAATCATCAAAACAGTAGAATGGTACTTGGAGAAATACAATCGTAAGTTATGAAATGGGTGGTGGCTAATCTCGGAATCGAACC
>DKFQ01000016.1:19386-28768 GCA_002452425.1 Sulfurimonas sp. UBA6792
TCTACCGACTGAGCTAATTAGCCATCTTTTAAGAGCGCAATTGTATCTGTTTAGGACTGAAAGTTAGCTTATGAGGGCTTGAAATGCCTCTACAATTGCGATTTTTTCTAGCTCTTTTATCTTTGTCTCAAGTGAATTGGCAGTTTCATCTTTGGCAAGAGAGAGTTTTTTTTGCAATATGATTTTGCCCTCATCATAGTTTTCATCCACTTCATGAAGAGTGATACCGCTTACTTTTTCACCGTTTTTTATAACGGCTTCATGCACAAAGCGACCGTACATTCCTGCTCCGCCGTAGTTTGGTAAGAGAGCGGGATGGGAGTTGATGACTTTGAAGTTTTGTGTGATGTTTGGAGCGACTTTTTTCATATAACCTGAGAGAAAAACAAAATCGCATCCGTATTTGTATAAAAGCTGCTCTATTGCGATATCTGGATTTGCCTCTGTTTTTGTGTTGATAGCAAAGTTTTTAATCCCATAAGCAGTTGCGGTTTCTAAAGCCTTGGCACTGGAGTTGTTGGAGATAACAAGAGGAATCTCGATGGAGAGTTTGCCGCTCCGCATCGCCTCATAGAGTGCAATAAAACCGCTTCCGTTATGGGATGCAAGGATGGCAACTCTAGGCACTACAAGGCTCTGATGGCGGCTTTGAACTGCTCGCCTCTGTCGGCGTAGGATTTGAACTCATCAAGGCTTGCGGCGGCTGGAGAGAGGAGGGCTACTTCATCTGCTTGTAAAACTTTGTCTATTTGAGCAACTGCATCAGCGAGATTTTTGCAAAGTTCAAACGCAACACCATAGTGCTGTGCAAGTGTGCAAAGCTTCTCTTTGTTTGAACCGATAGTGTAAATCTTGACATCACAATTTTGCAGATATGCAAAGAGTTCACTCAAGTCAACCCCTTTGTCATCCCCGCCCAAAATAAGCCGTACATGATGCTCTTTGTATCGCTTAAGTGCCACAATCGTCGCATCAAGGTTTGTCGCTTTTGTGTCATTTACCCAGAGGCGGCTTTTGGAGTCTCTTAACTCCTCTTGTCTGTGTGGGTCTATGACAAAGGAGTTGATTTTTGCATAGTCAACTCTGTCAAAAAGGATTTTATCAACCGCCATCGCCAAAAGTGCATCCATCAAAAATGCGCCTTTGAAGCTGACTTTATTTATCTCTATGCCAAAAGAAGATGCCAAATCCCTCTCATCTTTGTAGGTGATGAGATGTGCCGCTGTTTTGACATCTTTGTATGCCTCTGGGATGATTGCCACCTCTCCCTCACGCATCTTTAAAAGAGGTTTTAGCTTTGCATCGATGTACTCTTGCATGCTTCCGTGCCAACTGAGGTGGTCAGGTGTGATGGGGAGCAGAACATAGATGTTTGGCACGGCTTTTTTGGTGTAGTGGATGGTAAAAGAGCTAGTTTCAAGTATCCAGATTTGGGCATTTTGGTCAAGCTCACCAAGCGGTGTTCCTATGTTGCCGCCCTCTTGTGAGCCATTGTCTTTTAGAAGATACTGCATCATTTGCGTTGTTGTTGTTTTGCCGTTTGTGCCGCTTATCCAGATGGTTAGAGGTGCTGCGCTTGCAAAACAGTCATATTCGCTTATAAGATTTTTGGCTTTTTGTATCAGCGTATTTGATGGAGCAATCCCGGGGGATGGTATCTCTAGGTCTGAGTAGTTTGGGTCAAAATCAAAGGAGGGTTTTACCTTATAGCCATTTTCGTCTGTAAATGGTTTTGAGCATTTGTCATCATAAAAAACGGGGTTTGAAAAGAGTTTTGCAAGAGCTTTTGTGGTCTTGCCGTAGCCAAATAACGATACTCTTTGCATTAGCGAATCTTTAGCGTGATAAGAGCGATGATGTTTGAGAGCGTTGCGATAATCCAAAAGCGTACGATTATCTTGTTTTCCGCCCAGTTTTTCATCTCAAAGTGGTGGTGGATGGGAGCCATGAGAAAAACCCTCTTTTTTCTAAGTTTGTAACTTCCTACCTGCAGTATGACTGATAGCGTCTCTATAACAAAGATAGAACCCATAAGCAGAAGCAAAATCTCACTCTTTGTGATGATGGCAAGATAGCCCAAAAATGCACCGATAGTAAGTGAACCGCTGTCTCCCATAAAAACCTCTGCAGGGTGGCAGTTGTGCCATAGAAAGCCCGTCAATGCACCGATGAGTGCGCTAGAGACGATGGCGACCTCACCAATGTTGATATTTGGCATAAGCAAGTAGGAGCTAATCGTCGCATTTCCCGTGATGTAGATGATAATGCTCAGTGAGACAAGAGCCGTGATGGATGGAACTGTTGCAAGTCCGTCAAGTCCATCAGTTAGGTTTACCGCATTGGATGTTGCGATGATAACAATAGTCCAAAAAATGACGGCAAAAAAGCCCATATCTAAAACAGGGTTTTTCAAAAACGGAACATAAAGCTGTGTGTTAAAATCTCCCAGACTATATAAAAAAAGCGACATGGCAAATGCAAAAATAGTTTGCAGCAAAAGCTTTGTTCTTGCTTTTAAGCCTGCAAGATTTTCATTTTTTTTAACCTTTGCGATATCATCTTGAAATCCTATAAATGCAAAAAGCACAAGGGTTGCAACTGCTCCGATAGCGTAGAGATTTGAAAATTTGATACTAAGAAGCGAAGCGAGGATGGTTGCAAAGATAAAAACAATCCCACCCATTGTAGGCGTTTTTGCTTTCCCTTGATGACGCTGGGGAGCCCACTCATTTATGGGTTGCACGCTTGAAGTCGCCTGCGCCCATCTGATAAAACGAGGAAGAAGAAAAAGTGTAAAAAAAAGTGCAAGAAAAAATGAGATGCCCGCGCGCACCGTAATATAGCCAAGAAGATTGATATGAAGAATTTCTGAGAGCCAATAAAGCAAGGTAAATAGTCCTTATGTAAAGAAAAATGACATTATAGTATAATTGCATAAAACTATTATTATGAAGGATTTTCATTGGTAAAAAAAGCTATTTTGGTTATAACCGATGGTATAGGTTATAGCGCAAAAACTGAGTTTAACGCATTTTATAGCGCAAATAAGCCGACTTATGAGAAGCTTTTTAGTAAAACACCACACTCTCTTATAGACACGTTTGGACTAAGCGTTGGGCTTCCAGAGGGGCAGATGGGCAACTCGGAAGTGGGGCACATGAGCATTGGGAGCGGGAGGATTTTGTATCAGGATTTGGTCAAAATCTCTTTGGCACTGAGTGAAAACAGGTTTGGGGAAAATCCAGAATTTGTAAATCTTTTGGCACAAACAAAAAGACTTCATCTCATCGGACTTATGAGTGATGGCGGTGTTCACTCACACATAGACCACTTTATGGGCATAGCGGATTTGGCGGCACGTGAGGGCAAAGAGGTTTTCTTACACCTCATAACTGACGGCAGAGATGTCTCGCCTACCTCTGCAAAAACATACCTTCAAAAAGTCGCTATGCACACAAATGAGAAGATAAAAATAGCTACTATTTCAGGGCGTTTCTACTCCATGGACAGAGACAACCGCTGGGAGAGAGTGCAAAAAGGGTATGAGGCGATGGTGGACGCAACGCCAAAAACCGACATGAACTCTGATGCTTACATCGACGCATCTTACGCAAAAAATGAGACGGATGAGTTTATAGAACCTGCCGCTTTTGGCTCTTACGATGGCATGAGAGAGGGAGATGGGGTTTTAACCGTAAACTATAGAAGCGACCGCATGAGAGAGCTTGTAACCGCTCTTGGAGATAGAAATTTTAGCGGTTTTGCAAGAGAGTTTAAAAAGCTTCATATTGCCACGATTACGGAGTATGACAAGAGTTTTGCTTACCCTGTTTTGTTTTTGAAAGATTCGCCGAAAAACACACTCTCTGAAGTGATTTCAAAAGCGGGTTTAAGACAACTTCACACGGCTGAAACTGAAAAATACGCACATGTCACATTTTTCTTTAACGGTGGAGTCGATGAGCCGTATGAGAACGAGACAAGGATTTTGATACCATCTCCAAATGTAAAAACTTACGATGAAAAACCGCAGATGAGTGCGCCTGAAGTCGGCGAAGTGGTTTTAAAAGCTATGGATGATGAGTATGATTTTATAGTCGTAAACTTTGCAAACGGCGATATGGTGGGACATACCGGAGATTTTGAAGCGGCAAAAATAGCGGTAAATGCGGTGGACACCGAACTTGGCAAAATCATGCAAAAAGCAAAAGAGAAGGATTATGCGCTGGTTATCACATCTGACCATGGAAACTGTGAAGAGATGAGAGATGACGAGGGTAATGTTCTCACAAACCATACGGTTGGAAAAGTGTGGTGTTTTGTCGAGGCTGAGGGTGTAAGCAAAGTCGAAAATGGCGGGCTGAACAACATTGCTCCTACCGTTTTAAAGTTGATGGGTTTAGAAATTCCATCTGAGATGGATCATAGTTTAGTTTAAAAAATAAAATTAAAGGAAATTTGGATGAAATTTAGCGGAAAAAATGTTTTAGTAACGGGTTCGAGTCGTGGCATAGGTGCGGAGATTGCAAAAGTTTTGGCAAGTTACGGTCTGAAAGTTTGGATTAACTACAGAAGTGGTGCGGCTGAGGCGGATGCCATCAAAGATGCTATTGAGGCGGCTGGCGGAAGTGCGGCGGTTATCGGTTTTGATGTAAGCAGCGAAGATTCGTTTGTGGATGCGATAAAAACTATCGTTGATTGCGATGGAGAGTTAAGCTATCTCGTAAACAATGCGGGAATCACAAATGACAAACTCGCACTTAGAATGAAGAGCGAAGATTTTATGTCGGTGATTAACGCAAATCTTCTCTCATGTTTTGTGGGATGTCGTGAAGCGATGAAAGTTATGAGAAAGAAGAAGTTTGGCTCAGTAGTAAATATTGCCTCAATTGTAGGTGAGACGGGAAATGCGGGGCAAACTAACTACAGTGCTAGTAAAGGCGGAGTTATAGCTATGACAAAGAGTTTCGCGCTTGAAGCCTCATCTAGCGGTATCCGTTACAACACTATCACTCCAGGGTTTATCGCAACGGAGATGACGGATGTTTTGAGTGATGAGATAAAAGAGAGTTTTACTTCTAAAATCCCAATGGGGCGTTTTGGAAACCCTGCTGAAGTGGCAGAGGCAACGGCGTTTTTACTCTCAGACCACTCAAGTTACATCACGGGTACAACTCTAAAAGTAAACGGCGGCATGAATATGGCGTAAGCCAAAAAAGGATAAGAGATGAATATAGCAGTATCGGCATGTTTGCTAGGTGAGAAAGTTCGATTTGACGGCGGACATAAACATGACAGGTTTGTGACGGACGAGCTTGGAAAGTACGCCTCTTTCATCCCTTTTTGCCCAGAAGCCATAGCTTTTGGCACGCCTCGCCCCTCTATCCGCTTGGTAAATATGGAGGATGGTTACAACATCATCTCCAACAAAAACGGTACAAATCTGACAAAAGAGCTTCAAGACAAATCATATCAAGAGCTTCACAAAATCGCAGGTACAAATCTAAGCGGTATTATTTTTAAATCCAAATCCCCCAGTTGCGGTATGGGAAGTGCTAAAGCTTACTTAGAAAACGGTTTTGCCGACTCAAAAGCCGATGGTATGTTTGTGGCAATCTGCAAAGAGAAGTTCCCGCTTTTGCCCATGGAAGAGGAGGGTCGGCTTCAAGATGATTGGCTTAGAGAAAACTTTATCATGCAGCTATTTGCCTATGATGCCATCCTGAAGCTAAAAGAGAGCAAGCCTGATATGAAAGCACTTGTTGATTTTCATACAAAAAACAAATTTTTGCTTCAAGCAAAAGATGAGAAGCTCTACCGAGTTCTTGGAAACATTGTAGGTAACCATGAAAACCTCCCTTTTGATGAACTTCTTACAAATTATGAGTACAACTTTAAAGTAGCCATTGCCAAAAAAAGCTCCATCAAAAGAAACAGAAATGTACTAGAGCATATGAGCGGTTTTTTCAAAAATGAGCTTAGTATTGAGGAAAAAGAGGTACTGCATGAGCAGATTGAGGAGTACGCAAAAAAGATAGTTCCCATTATCGTTCCACTCTCTACCATCAAACTCTATGCAAAAAAACACAAAACCGCCTATCTTTTAGGGCAAACATTTTTAGAACCTTACCCAAAAGAACTTGCTCTTCGCTCAAGTCTGCTTAGCTCCAAATGAAACGCATCCTCTGGTTTAGAAGAGATTTAAGAGTAGAGGATAACCCGCTCCTCTCTTTTGGCGGGGATGTTTTGCCTCTCTTTATCTTTGATGAAAATATCCTAAAAGAGCTGCTGCAAAACGACAAAAGAGTGAGTTTTATCTTTTATCATGTGGTAAAACTCAAAGCCGATTTGAAAAAAATGGGGCTGAATCTTAAGATTTTTTACGGTAACCCTGAGGAGATTTTTGCGCGGTTTAAGGGTTTTGATGAGGTTGTGGCATCGGGAGATTATGACGCTTATGCAAAAGAGCGAGACACTAAAATCTCTCATATGCTGCACTTTCGTTACTTAAACGACACCTATATCTTCAAGCCAAAAGAGGTGCTTAAAGATAACGGCGAACCTTACCTTGTTTTTACACCGTTTTATAAAAAAGCCAGAGTCATACTTGCTCATAAAAATAGAGATACGGCAAAAATCGCAGAGCATATTTTGGTACAAACAGAGTACGATGGTATCGAAAAAAATGGCAAAATAGTCGCATTGACACTTGAAAATCTAGGGTTTGCAGAACAAAATATCGAGATCGTAAATCCTCATGTAAAGTTAGAGAGTTTTTTAAAAAAGATAGATGTGTATCAGCATAATCGGGACTATTTGTCCTCTGATGCGACTTCAGATTTAAGTGTTGATTTACGCTTTGGAACCATCTCTATAAAAGCAGTTTTACGAGCTCTTTTTTCTTTAAAAGGCGCAGATGCAGAACCGTTTATCAGACAACTTATCTTTAGAGATTTTTACGCCTACCTGCTTTTTCATATCCCGACTTTAGAGGCACAAAACTACAAATATAACTTTAACGGCATAGAAGATAAAGAGAAGTTCAGAGCCTTTTGCGAGGCAAGAACAGGTGTTCCTATAGTCGATGCGGGGGTGCGTGAACTGCTGCAAACTGGAAAAATGCACAACCGTGTTCGCATGGTTGTTGCTTCTTTTTTTACCAAAGACCTACTTTTGCCATGGCAGTGGGGAGAGCGGTTTTTTGCTTCTCATCTGCTTGACTATGACTTGGCAAGCAACGCGCTCTCATGGCAGTGGAGTGCAGGCACAGGAGTTGATCCGCAGCCCTATTTTAGAGTTTTTAACCCCTATTTACAGAGCAAAAAATTTGACAAAGATGCTCTTTACATCAAAAAATGGGTTCCTGAGATTATGGACGTTGCGCCAAAATTTTTACATGATGAAGCGTATCTTCAAAAAAGTACACTCCCAAACTATCCACAACCTATGGTAGAGCACAAAGAAGCGGCAAAAAAAGCTGTTGCACTTTTTAAGACAAAATTATAAACGTACAAAAAAAGAGTACCAAAATTTTTTTTAAGAGAGTAAAATCCAAAATCTGTTACGAAAGAGGAGCACTAACAATGAGCTGTCAAAAATGTCAAAATATTCAACCAGTTACAAACACAGGCGGTAATTTGCTTATAAGTTGCGCTGTTGTGGAACTTGCCGAAATTATGGTGGAGTATCTTGAAAAAAACAAGATTGGGTATGAACTTGAAGATAAGCGTACTCTTTGGGCAAAAATCGACACCTTTGCCGATGCAATCTCCGATATGTGCAAAACACATTTTACAAGCAAGGTTTTACGTGATGATGTGAAGATGCTTTTTTTAGAGTCGCATGAAACACTGACGCCCTCCGCGCTTATCCGTATGAAAACATTGCAGCAGTATAAAGATCTCTTAAGTAGCCAAAAACTCATTGAGATTATCGAGGATGGTTCGCTCACTACTCATTTTCAGCCAATCATCGATATCCAAACAAGCAATATCTATGGCTATGAATCTCTTGTTCGTGGGGTAGAAGATGATGGTTCTTTAATCTATCCTGACAAGCTTTTTGGATGGGCAAAAGATGGTGATATGCTTTTTTATTTGGATCGTGCGTGCCGTGAAACATCCCTTAAAACAGCAGCCGTCAAAAATATTCACGCAAAAGTATTTATCAACTTTGTCCCAACAGCCATCTATGACCCAAACCACTGCCTTCAATCAACAGTTGCATGGGCAAAACAGCTTAACTTTGACCCGAAAAACATTATCTTTGAAGTTGTAGAGAGTGAGTATGTCACAGATATCGAACATCTTAAAACTATTTTAGATTTTTACAAATCTCAAGGGTATATGGTTGCTCTGGATGATGTTGGAAGTGGCTATTCATCGCTTAATATGATAGCAAAACTACTTCCTGACATCATCAAGATAGATAGAGAAATCATAGACAAAATAGACACAAACGCTGTCAATCAATCCATTTTTAAAGCTATTGTGCAAATTGCCAAGGAAAATGGCATTATTGTGCTTGCTGAGGGGATTGAGAGAGCCGAGGAGCTTGCATTTTGTGCTAAAGAGGGAGCCGACCTTGCGCAAGGGTACTATTTTGGCAAACCATCTGCAGAGCCAAGAAGAAAGTTGTAAAACTTCTCTCTTTTTGGCCTTACAACCGCTTCTATTGCCCTTTAAACCCTCTGTATCTCTTTTTCCCCCTTGATAGATTATTTAAGTTAAATGTGCTACAATTCCAAGATTTTACACATAAACATAGGAGCTAGAATGGCACTTTTAGACGATATTAAAGCGGTAGTAGTTGAGCAATTGAGCGTAAGCGCTGATGAAGTAAAAGAGGACTCAAAATTTGTTGAGGATTTAGGTGCTGATAGCCTTGATGTAGTTGAATTAGTAATGGCACTTGAAGAGAAATTTGATATTGAAATTCCTGATGATGAGGCTGAGAAGATTAGAACTGTTAAAGATGTAGTAAACTATATCGAAAGCAAGTAATTATTTACGACTCTACTGAGGCTTCCTCAGTAGCAAATATTTTTTAGCAGTCAGTTTTCTGGCTTTTAAAAAGTATTTCACTATTTTAACTTTAACGGAGATTTGTATGAAAAGAGTTGTAGTTACTGGACTGGGCATGATTAATGCAGTTGGAAATGATAAAGAGAGTTCTTTTAAGGCTATCTGTAACGGCGAATGCGGCATTGATACAATCACTCTTTTTGATCCAGAAAATTACAGCGTAAAGATTGCAGGTGAAGTTAAAAACTTTGATCCCGAGACTGTTATGGATGCAAAAGAGGTAAAAAAAGCGGACAGATTTATCCATCTAGGGCTAAAGGCTGCGCAAGAGGCGATGGCTGAAGCAAACTTGCCTGAGG
>DKFQ01000141.1:0-2317 GCA_002452425.1 Sulfurimonas sp. UBA6792
GTGGGGCTTTAGCCCCGCAAAGGCTCTGTTTTCATGATTAACAACGATGCGGGGCTAAAGCCCCACCTCCGAAGGGTGCGTAGGGGTAGGTTTAAAGAGTCTCTTTTTTATAAGAACTTTTTTCGATAAGTCTTAAAACAATAGCCGAGAGGTAAGGCACGCTCTGGATAAGAATGGTTGCAGAGAAGACATAAATCTCTACGATATCTTGGTAGTTTGTCATAATAAGTGCGATAAACGAACCTATAAGCAGTGTCGCTAAAATAATCTCATTTTTAACAGGGCTGCTTACACTTTTTTTGCTGTTACCGCCTTTTTCTGTTCTTTTAAATGGCAGACGTTCTTTGACAAACCCATCATATACCGCTTTAAAAATGATAAGCTGTAAACTCATAGCCGCAATAGCACCGAGCATCGAATGATGCAGATTGACACGTACTCTTGTTTTATAGAGTACAAACGAGTGGATGACGTTTACCAAAAAAGCTGTCAAAATCGGCACAGTAAGCGCGATTGTCGGGATAGTTACTCCGACAAAGATGATAACTGGAACCCAGATGATGTTGAGCACTGCCATCACTGGTCCAAGTGCGTCAGAGAGCCAAAAAAACCAACCCGTGATAAAGTGATGCTTTTGCGCACGGGTAAGCGTTTTGGATGATGGCTTAAAATGCTGCCAGTGCTTTTTGAGAATCTGTACCGCACCATACGCCCAGCGATGACGCTGATTTTTAAACGCTTCGATAGTATCTGGCAGTAGTCCATGCCCATAGCGGCGGTTTGTATAGTGCCCGATGTACCCCGCTTCAAAGAGTCTAAGTCCTAGTTCACTGTCTTCAACGATGGTATCTGTGTTCCACTGCCCAACTTCATCAAACGCACTTTTGCGCACCATAAGCATCGTTCCATGCGCCACGATAGCATTCTCTTCGTTACGCTCAACCATACCGATATCAAAAAAGCCTGCATATTCAGCATTCATAGCTGTTTTTATAAGCGACTCGTTGCCGTCTCTATGGTCTTGAGGTGCTTGAACCAATGCAACCTTCGCATCATCAAAAATCGGCACCAAATCTACAAGCCAAGTAGGCTTAATCACATAGTCGGCATCGATTACAGCAAGTATTTCGCACTCGGGATTTGTAAACTCTAACGCTTTGTTAAGCGCTCCTGCTTTAAATCCTGTGCACTGAATATCAAGATAGACAAATCTCTCGCCAAGCTCTTCACACAACGCTTTAATAGGAGCTTTATAAAAATCCTCAGGAGTGTTGTTGATGATAACTAGAACTTCATAGTTCATATATTTGAGATGTGCCAACGCACGAAGCGTCTCTTCCAAAACAGCAGGCTGCTCTTTATATGCAGGAACATGAATACTCACAAAAGGAACTCTGTCCGACTTCAAATCAAGCGGAATAAGTCTCTCAGGCGCTTTTCCTATGGTACATTTGAAAAGCTCATTTGCCTTTGCAAGTGTGATAAGGGTCAGTGGCACCATCAAGATGGAACCCATCCCCCACATAATCCACATACCAAAATTCATATAGTGGATAAACGGATAGACCGCCGCCATAACGATACCAAAAGAGATACCTTGCGCCGCAAGTCCGTAAGTGATGGCATGTAAGAAGTTGATATTTTGATTTCTAAGTCCAAAGAATGTCAAAATAGCCCCGATGATAGCGGCTGAAACCATCTGCATAAACCAGAACGGCTCTACAAGTACTACTCCTTGCATCTCAAATTTTAGTTTGCGGTTTGCATCAAAGATACCCCAGTACTGCCCAACGCTTCCCTCATCCACACCTTTCCATGGCTGGTCAAACGCTTCCATAAGGTTATAGCTAAAGCCATTCTCTTTTGCCACTCCCAAAAATCTTCTAATAATCATCGCCTGATTTTGCGGACTTGCCACAGCGCCTTGGTTGTTATACCCTTGGCTTGGCCATCCAAACTCCCCTACGATGATAGGTTTTGTTTTATGCACATCTCGTATCTTTTGGTAAATCTCATTGAAAAATGCTTCAAAGTTCTCTGCTTTTATCTTCTCCCAATATGGAAGAATATGGATGTTGATCATATCAACTTCATCTGCCAAATCAGGATAAAGCAGCCACATATTCCAAATCTCAGCCGTAGTCACTGCTACGGTATGCTCTTTGTTTTTTGCAAGTTCTGCGCGAAGCTCTTTCTCTTTTGCAGTTCGTTTACGCTTGTTTTTTATCTTTGCAAGTTCATCTTGGATGGCTTTTTCTTTAACCTCTTCTCTTGCCTTGAAGATAGCATCCACGTGCGCTTTAAAATCTCTGATATG
>DKFQ01000141.1:2474-6375 GCA_002452425.1 Sulfurimonas sp. UBA6792
GAGAATCCTCCGCAGAGTAGAAACGTACAGTGTTGGTAAACTTTTTTAAGAGTTTTAGATCTCTAAGAACCTCTGCATCACTCAGCATCTCTTTTTCGTTCTTTTTTGTATAGGGAGCGTACGAGAGTGACTCAATGATGTTATCGGCATCAGGAGGTGTGATAAATTTGTTATCACTGTTAAGCCATAAAAAAACCTGAAGAAGCGAAGCGAAAAGGAGCGAAACGAGAATGTATTTCAATGGTGTTCCTAAGAAAATGAAACGAATTGTACATCAAAATTTTTGAAATTGTTATGTAAAATTTGCAACTCTTTCCTAGGCTTTAAATCTACGACTGTTTTGCCAAAGCATCCATGAGTTCAGCCATACTTTTTGTTTGTAAAAACTCTTTAAATTGCGCCATATCTGTTTTTAAAATGCTTACACCCAAAATCTCTACATCATAGATAAGCCACTTATCTTTTGACGCAACAGGAACTTTTGGTTTATGAAACTTATAAGCGATTTCAAGTTTTTGGGTTTGACTCACAAGGTCACTTACTAAAGTTATCCTATCTTCTTTAGTTTGTTCTATCTTTTTTATCTCTACTTTTTCATCTTTGTACGCATCGATTTTTGATGAGTAGGATTGTTTCATACGCTCAACATAGAGTGCTACAAACTTCTTTCCCTCAGCATCTGAGAGCTCCCTCCATTTGCTTCCAAGGCTAAGTTTTGCCATAAGTTCAAAATCAAACATAGGCGTTAATGACTTAACGATAGTGCCATTTCTCTCATCTTTTGTCATCTTTTTGTCTTCAACTATCAAGATAACTTCATCAATCTTCTTTAAAAAATGCTCTTTTAACTCCACTTGCTCATTTGCGGCTACACTTTGTGCACAAAAAAGCACCATACCCAGAACCAACACCATTTTATAGATATATTGCATCACTTACTCCTCTATCTGTTTTTTTCTACGCTGTTCATACATATCTCTCAAAAACGGATACAAATCCACTGCATCCTCTTTCATCTTGTCGTATTTGTCCATATGCAAGGAGATAGTGTTTGTTTTTTCTAGCACTTTTACACCGATATACTCCGCTGGGGTATCCGTAAGTGTCCAGTAACTTCTCTCTTCATAGTCAAGCAGACTCAAAAAAGAGTCTGGGTAGAGGCTCAAAGTATCACGCAGGTTTGAGGGTCCAAGAAGCGGAAGTACGATATGAGGACCGCCGCCAACGCCATAAAATCCAAGTGTTTGCCCAAAGTCTTCCTCATGTGCTTCAAGCTCAAAGTAACTCTTCGCAGGATCAAAAAACCCTAAAACACCTACTGTCGTATTACAAACAAATCTCCCCGCCTCTTCCGCCGCATAAGAGAATTTCCCCTGCAAAAGAGTGTTTGCAAATCGCACTGGAAAGTAAAGATTTTCAAAAAAATTCTCTATAGAGTTGCGAACCTCAAAATGCAACACATTTTTATACCCAGTAGCAACAGGCTTAAAAACATACTCATACGCACCGTCATTGAAACGTGTCATCGCACGGTTATAGCCCTTAAGTGGGTCATAAATCTCTTGAACTTCCATCTCATCCGCAAACGATGCCAACTCATCCTCAGCGCCATCACTTTTTTGTGTTTGTACCGCTTCTTCTGGTTTTGCAACACTCTTTGAACTACACGCACTAAGCCCAAAAACAAGCATACAACTCACTATGCTTAGATAAATCGTCCTCATCTTACACCTTTACTCTGTCACTTAAAGCCCTGCTAAGAGACAACAAATCTATATTTTCTAAACTTACTCCAGTTGGAACACCCTGAGCAATTTTTGAGAAGTTTATATCAAAATTACTTAATTTATCTTCAATATATAACATAACCGCATCGTTTGCGATAGATGGTGTTAGGGCAAAAACGATCTCTTTTACCCCTGAAGCAACCATTCTCTCTAAAGCCGAGAGATTGAAGTTTTCTAAAGATTCTAAGACAAAATATCTTCCCTCAAAAAGCTTGTTTTCCTCTAAAAGAAGAATATCTTTGGCGTTTTCAACGATACAAAGAAGTGTCTCATCTCTGCTCTCATCACAACAGATAAAACAGAGTGCATCTTCACTCATGCCGCCGCACATACTACACTGTCTGATACCGCCAAGCGCATCTTCTATGGCATGCGATATCTTCATCCCGACAAAACTGTCTCGCATAACTATATGGTAAGCAAGGCGTATGGCTGATTTTTTGCCGATGGTGGGGAGCTCTTGCAGCGCATCGACAAGCTTGTTAAATTTTTCTAAAGAACCATTCATAAAAAAACGCTCAAACCTCAAGCTTCATTAGGATTTACTCTTTGGCAACAGTATCCACAGTTTCAAAGGCGCTTTGAGTCTGCCTGCAATCTGTCCTGCTTCATCGCCATATCCACAAAAGAAGTCAGCGCGAACACTCCCCTTGATAGCTCCGCCCGTATCTTGCGCAAGAACGATTCGGTTTAAATCCTTCTCTTTTGTCTCTGCGCTCATATAAAGCATACTGCCTAAAGGAAGGTAGCTTTGATCAATTGCAACAGAGCGTTCAGGGGTAAGCACAACGCCAAGCGCACCCGTAGCAGGCTGATTTTTCTTTTTGAAAAAAACCATAGAGTCGTTATGGTGTAGCAACTCATCTACGCGTGATGGATTTTGGTCACACCACTTTTTGATGCCCTGCATAGAAGCCTCTGCATACGTCATCTCACCCGCATCGATGAGATACTTCCCGATAGATTTATACTTATGTCCGTTGAGATTATCAAACCCGACGTACATCATCTCTCCATTTTCAAGCAAAACCCTTCCTGAACCCTGTACTTCAAGAAAGAAAAGGTCAATGCGAGAGTCCACATAACAGACAATCTCCGCATCGATTTTTCGCCCGCTCAACTCTTTACGCGAGTAGTAGGGAACGACATTTGCCCCCTCCACTCTTCCGCGCAATCTATAGTTTTTAAGCTCTGGATACTGATCAGCCAACTTTACGGTAACTAAATCTTTTGGCGTTCCATATACAGGATGCACATAAGGCTCTTTTTTTTTCAAAGAACCCCTCAGAAGCGGTTCGTAGTAACCCGTCAAAAGCCCATCATCTTTCTTGTCCGAGACATCCACTTGGTAAGGTGCAAAATTTTGCATAAAAAAATCTTTAGGGCTTGGTGTCTCTTTGGCAACACGGCATAGCTCTTCATAAAGCGCTTTTGTTTTACTTGTTTTACAGCTTGTCACAAAAGAGTTCAGAGCCGCCGTATAATCTTCACTTTCCCACTCAGGAAGCTCCTCAAAACTGCTAGGAATCAGCTCTGCATTTGGCACAGCAGGAAGCTTCACTTTTTGGATACTCTTTTGGATGCTCTCTTGAGCACTTTTTTGGATATCCAAAGGCTTTTGCGTAGGTGCATCATAAACAACGACTGTGGGTTCTCTCGAACATCCTACTAAAAATAAAATTGTGGTTATATAAAGTATGTTTCTTTTCATTGATGCGATTATAGCAAAATTCATACCAAGCAAATATATTAAATTTTAAACGCTATAATTGCGAAAAAATTTCAGGCAAGGATAGAAAAAAGATGCAGGATTTAAGCTATTATGAAATTTTAGAGATTTCGCGAGATGCGGATCAGGCAACCATCAAAAAAGCCTATAGAAACATGGCAAAAATGTACCACCCTGACAAAAACCCGGGTGATAGCGAAGCAGAACACAAATTTAAACTATGTAATGAAGCGTACCAATGCTTAAGCGATGAAAAGCAAAAGAGCATCTACGACAGATACGGCAAAGAGGGACTTCAAGGAATGGGCGGCAGACGCTCTTCCGGCGGTTTTGACGATTTGGGTAGTATCTTTGAAGAGATGTTTAACGGATTTGGCGGTTCATC
>DKFQ01000122.1:0-699 GCA_002452425.1 Sulfurimonas sp. UBA6792
CAGAGAGCTCAAAATTCATCGTAGGAATAGCAACATTTTGAGCCCCAAAAAGAGAAGCTGCATAAAGAAGCGCAAAAAAGAGGAAAAATCTTTTCATTACTTACTTGCTGCCTTATCTAAAACAGTCTGCTCTACTTTTGATTTATCTTTTAAAGAGCCGCCGACAAAGTGAATCTCTACTCTGCGGTTTTGCTCTCTGCCGCTCTCGGTTGTGTTAGTTGCTCTTGGAGAAAACTCTGCATACCCTGCCGCACTGATGCGCTTTGGATTTACACCGTCTAAGATAAGTTCTTGTAAAACAGAAATTGCTCTTGCGGAGGAGAGCTCCCAGTTGTCTTTATAGGGACTTTTGACTCCTGGACCTTGATCATCCGTGTGTCCACGCACACTTACAAGTGTCTCATTTGGCAGTTCGCCTATGATAAGTGCGATTCTTTTGAGAAAAAGAAGCATATCGTCATTTTGGATAGTTGCACTTCCTGATTTAAAAAGAAGTGAGGCAGGAAGTTCGATAACAAACCCCTCTTGCGCCTCTTCAAGCGAAACAGATGGACCTCCGCCTTGGGCTGTCAACTCACTCATTTCATTCATCTCTTTGATAGCCGCCGTAACTCTGTTTACCTCTTGGGTTGTCTCTTCTACCGTTTCCATAGGAGTTGCTGATTGTTGGAGTTTCTTTGAAACTTCAGTCTGCATTCC
>DKFQ01000122.1:910-1368 GCA_002452425.1 Sulfurimonas sp. UBA6792
GATTGGATAGACATAATTCCTGTTAAAATCATCTCTTTGACAAGGGTCTCATCATCATTTCTAAGTCCCAAAATGTTTGCTATAGGATTTCCAACGATATTTCCTATCATCGCTCCATAAAGAGTTGTAAGAAGCGCAACCGCCATAGAAGGACCGATGGCCGAAGGATCTGCCATATTCATAAGCATCGCAACCAGACCGATAAGCGTTCCAACCATTCCCATCGCTCCTGCAAGACCTGACCACTGCGAAAAGATTGAACCATGTACTTTATGTCTAGTGCTTGTTTGCTCCATTTCAATTTCAAGTAACTCTCTTATACTGTCAGGTTCATTCCCGTCAATCGCCATAGAGAGCCCTTTTTTCAAAAACGCATTTGGCTCGCTGTTGACTTCACCCTCTAGCGCCAAAATACCATCTTTTCTTGCTTTTGTCGCAAATCCTACAAGTTTTTTAAT
>DKFQ01000122.1:1474-6712 GCA_002452425.1 Sulfurimonas sp. UBA6792
ACACCCATCGCCATAGAGGCTAAAAGAAGCACCATAATCAAAACAAGACCGATAACCGTACCTAAATCCATTCAAATACCTTACGAAAAAATATCGTGCTTATAATACCACAAAAATAATAGCCTCCTCATTAAAAACATTTTAATTTCAAAAAATCCCTTGCAAGCCTATGAAGCTACGAAAAAGAAGTTTTCGAGATTTACACGTTATAATTTCATCAATTTATGACAAAGAGTTTCTATGAGCAAAAAGAGTATAAGTATCGTTATTTTGGCAGCAGGCAAAGGGAGTCGCATGAAGTCTCCTACAGCAAAAGTTCTACACACACTTTGTGGCAAAGAGATGCTCTACTACATCATCAAAACTTCACGTCAACTAAGCGATGATGTCACTGTTGTTGTAGCACACCAAAAAGAGGCTGTTGTGGGGCAGATGAAGCGTTACTTTGATGACGTAAATTTTGTAGAACAAGATGCACAAAACTTCCCCGGAACCGGCGGCGCTATGAAAAATATCTCTGTAAAAAATGAAAAAGTTTTGGTTTTAAACGGAGATATGCCGCTTGTTACACCTAAGTCGCTTGAAGGGTTTTTAGAGAGCGAGAGTGAAATCGTCATGTCGATTTTTGATTTGCAAAACCCAGATGGTTATGGGCGTGTTATCATCCAAGATGGGCATGTTGTAAAGATAGTAGAGCAAAAAGATGCTTCTGTCGCAGAGCTTAATGTTTCAACCGTAAATGCCGGAATCTATGCGTTTTCCAAAAAAGTGCTTGACAAGTACATCCCGCTTCTTGATAACAACAATGCCCAAAAAGAGTACTACCTCACCGACGTTATCTCTATGGCAAGAGCAGATGAGCTAGACATCACTCCGCTGCTTGTAGATGAGGAGCATTTTAAGGGGGTAAACTCTAAAAAAGATTTATCAGATGCCGAGATAATCATGCAAGAGCGCATCAAAACTTCTCTAATGGAGAGCGGCGTAATTATGCAGCTTCCATCCACCATCTATATCGAAGAGGGTGTAGTTTTTGAGGGAGAGTGTGTCGTTGAAAACGGATGTCGCATAACGGGCAATTCACGCATCATCAACTCCCATATAAAAGCGCACAGTGTTGTGGAAGACAGCATAGTCAAAAATTCCGATGTCGGACCTATGGCGCATCTACGCCCCGCTTCAAACATAGAAGAGACGCATATCGGAAATTTTGTCGAGGTAAAAAAATCTACTCTTAGAGGTGTGAAAGCCGGTCATCTTAGCTATATAGGCGATGCAAAGGTGGATGAGGGAACAAATATCGGAGCTGGAGTGATTACCTGCAACTACGACGGTATCAAAAAGTATGAGACTATCATCGGGAAAAATGTATTTGTAGGAAGTGACAGCCAACTTGTAGCGCCTGTTACAATCGAAGATGATGTTATGATAGCAGCTGGAACGACTCTAACAAGCGGCATAATTCAAAAAGGCTCACTTGCCATCAGCCGTACAAAACTCAGAACAATAGAAGATTTTTACTATAAGTTTTTTAAAAAATAAGAGCTTTTCTTTTTACGGAGGTGTATTCAGTAGGTAAGACGCAAAAAGCGCGTCTTACTATGGAAGTTTTAAAAATGCGTTGCTTAGCGCGATAGAGACTTTTTTTGTAGCATTTTTGAGCAGTGTACGCTTGTCGCCCTCTACATCAGACTCAGGTTTGATACCTAAGATTTTTGACTTATCTATGACAATTTCACTCTTCGCATTTGCGGAAGCTCGGTTGCCGTTGTTGTGTGCATTAAGCGTAATCATCATCATTAAACGCTCTTTTTCGATAGTTTTAAAGATATTTGCTTCACTACTCTCTTTATCTTGAGAGAGGCTCACTTTTGTATCTAACAGATAGTCATTTTTTGATGGCAGCATATGCTCACCCTCTACTTTTGCAGTGGAGACAACAAAACAGTTTGTCTCTTTGAGTGCATTGACAAGCGCTATCGTAAACTCGTCGGGAGTAACATTGAACGTTTGCGCGTTATTTTCAATCATAAGAGCGTCAATATGAAGTGTCGCCATGCTTTTTGTACATAAGCCCATATTGTCGATAAATAAAACACTCTGCTTATCGACACACCCAACAAAAGAGAGAAGCAATAAGGCAGCGGAGAGAACTTTTTTCATTCCATAATCCTTTTTTTAATTTGCTAAGCATTATACCAAACTCTTTCGTAAGTTCTCTACGACAACTTGACAAACTTCCTCTTCTCAAATTATAATGAGTGCGAAAAGAAATCAAAATCAAGGGAGTGGGTATGTGCAAAGATGCGATTGTATTTGACAACAAACCAAAAGGTGTGGCGCTGGATGCGTGGATTCCCTACTATATCTGTACATGTGGGAGAAGCGAAAATGGGGTGTTTTGTGATGCAAAGCATGACGGAACTTCTTGTTTGCCACAAAAAGTAATCGTTGAAAAGAGCAAACAGTACCACATCTGCATGTGTAAAACAAGCAAAAACTTCCCGTTTTGTGATGGAACACATAGTCTTTATAGTGATGATGAAGTTGGAAAAAATGTTAAAAGTGAGGATGCAAAGTAGCCTAAGGCTACTCTACGATAAAGCTTTTTTGCTTTAAAACATTAAACTTTTGAAGCTCTTTTTTCTCTTGAATGTTGAGTTTTTCAGCAGCTTTTGGAGTTACAAGGTAGTATCCGAGCTGCACTTCTACTTTGTCTCCTTTTTTGAGGGCATCTGTATATGGAACGCTCTTTTTCTCATTTGCTTTTATCATCGTGTCTGTTACAACCTGATTTGCAAGCCATGGCATAGATGGACCGTTTTCATTACCGATAGCACGTACAAAACTAAGCGGCTTAAGCGGAGTTACTTTTCCATCACTAGTCACATTTACTCTCAATTCAACTACACGCATAGGGTGGAGCATGAGGTTATGTGGTGCTTTGTTGTTGATGATAACATCAAAACCGCTGCTGTTTTTGTTAAACTCAAGGTCAACATACTTTGAGAGCATTTCAGGGTTTTTATGTGAACCTGCAAAACCATGGTATGCATGCGTCTGGCTATGTCTGATTGTCGTTGCAGTACCCTGCACTTTTGGCATATGGCATGTTATGCAGTTCTCTTCTTTGTTTTGTGCGCCCTCTTTACCTGTTTCACACACCATAAGCTGTTCGCCGTTTTGTCTGTGAGAGTGGCAGCCCATACACATTTGACCGTTATAAAACTTCTCATTTGTGTAGTCGATATCATGGTAAGGTGATCCAACTGTTGTCTTGTTCATACCAAACCATGAACTCTCTTGTTTATAGATGACCTTCTCTTTTTCACGCCCAGCTTCTGCTGAGTAGAATGTTTTTGGGTTTTTGCCAAAAACATTTTTGTTTTTTGCAGCGTGCTCTTCTACATCTTTGATAGTATGACAACTTGCACACGTCACACCATCTTTAATCTCTTCCTCATTTTTAGCTAATGGTGCATGGCACTCTTTACAGCTATAGTCACCTTTTTCTTTCAGAGGGTGCAAATCCCATGCCCCTTTATGGATTGGATCATTATAGTAGGTAGCATTTCTATGCATAGAACCTTCAAACTCATCAACTATCTGTGGGTGACACTTTTTACATGTCTCTGTTTCACTCTGTGCAAACAGAAGTGACGAAAGCGCAGCTGCTAAAAACAACATTTTTTTCATATAAACTATCCTTTTAATTATTATAAGCTGAAATTTTAACATATAAAATGACTTTCAAATTGATTTGTATCAATTAGAGTGAAATAAAACAATAAGATTTTTCCTGCTAGAATTGTAAAAAAATAAGGTTTGCTATGCTTATTCCATCCAATCTGCTTCTGGGTAAAAAGATACTTTTAGGAGTAAGCGGTTCTATTGCTGTTTATAAATCTCTTGAACTTGTACGACTTTTTACAAAGGCTGGGGCAGAGGTAAAGGTGGTAATGAGTGAAGCTTCAAAAAAGTTTGTGACGCCACTTAGCTTTGAGACACTTAGCACAAATGAGGTGCTTGACGATACCAACGAATCATGGGCAAATGCGCATAATCATATAAAAGCGACCGAATGGGCAGACCTTTTTGTCATAGCTCCCGCAACGGCAAACACCATTGCAAAACTGGCAAATGCCATAGCTGACAACATGCTCTTGCAGTGTGCTTTAGCATTCCCACATCTCAAAATCATAGCCCCATCAGCCAATACTAACATGATAAACAACCCAATCACAAAAGCAAATCTAAAAATGCTCGGCATTGCAAACTATGAGGTAGTTGCAACACAAACCAAAGAGCTCGCATGTAAGACGGTAGGCGATGGTGCTATGGCTGAGCCTTTGGAGATATTTTGGCACTGTGCAAAAGCACTCTTAAGAGACCCTTTTTGGATGGATAGAAGAGTTATAGTTACGGGTGGCGGGACGATAGAAAAGATAGATGATGTGCGTTATATCTCAAATTTTTCAAGCGGTAAAATGGCTTCCGCTTTAGCAACTGCACTCTACTGCAGGGGTGCAGATGTAAACCTCATAGCAACCAAATTTGAAAAAGAGTTGCCGCTTGAACTCTATACGCTTGATGTTCAAAGCTCCGGCGAGATGCTTGAGTATCTCAAAGACTCTATCCGCATCGCCAAAAAAGGCAAACTCTCAAAAGCAACACTTATGCGTGATGAGCAGATTCATCTTATCCAGAAAAAACCATACCTTTTTATGGCAGCTGCGGTGAGCGACTATGTTCCTAGTTTTGAGCAGGTCGGAAAACTCAAAAAAGAGTCTTTGGGTGGTGCATGGGAGCTAAAACTCAAAGAGAATGTTGATATATTAAGCAGTATTGACAAAGATGGAATCGTTACTGTTGGGTTTAAAGCGGAGATGGATGCACAAAACGCTCTTGTAAACGCACAAAATATGATTGATAAAAAAGGAGTTGATGCTGTTTGTCTCAATGTTTTAAAAGACGCATCAAGCTTTGGCACAGAGACAAACAGTGTGGAGTTTCTGACAAAAGAGCGTCATGAGAGCATACCATTAGCCGACAAACTCAGCGTTGCTTTTGAGATTTTAGAGCATGCGAAAACTCTATGAATAAGGCAAGGCATATCGCCATCATCATGGATGGAAACGGACGCTGGGCAGAGCTTAGAGGACAAAAAAGGGTAAAAGGGCATGAAGCAGGCGCAAAAGTTGTACGAATGATTACCGAGTTTTGTGCAGCCGACAGTGA
>DKFQ01000107.1 GCA_002452425.1 Sulfurimonas sp. UBA6792
TCCAATATCCACCGTGTTTATCAAGCTATCCAGTATGGTGTGAAGTATGGGCGTAAGGTTTGTGTAATCGGTCGCTCAATGGAGAGAAATATAGAAGTGGCGATGCAGTATGATTATATCAAATTGCCAAAAAATATCTTTGTAGAGCCTGAGCAAATCGCTTCTATGAACGATAAAGAGATTTTGATAGTAACAACAGGTTCGCAAGGAGAGCCAAGCTCTGCTCTTTTTAGAATGTCTATCGGTGAGCATAGACATGTGAAGATTAAACCTACGGATTTAATCGTTCTCTCATCTCGCCCTATTCCAGGAAATGAAGGCTCTATTTCTGGGATGTTAAACCATCTCCAACGTGCTGGTGCAAAAGTGGCTAATGATAGAGATATTCACGTTTCAGGTCACGCTTCTATCGAAGAGCAAAAGCTGATGCTCCGTCTTGTAAATCCTAAGTTTTTCTTGCCTATCCATGGAGAGTATAACCATGTTATGAAGCATAAAGAGACGGCGATGATGTGTGGTATTCCTGAACGTAATATCTACATTATGAACGATGGCGACACTATCGAAATCGCTCCAAAATATATGAGAAAAGTGAAAACCGTTAGAACTGGTAAGACATATATTGACAACCAAAATAACCATAAAATTGATGACGATATCATTATCGACCGTCAAAAACTTGCATCTGATGGTATCGTCATGATAGTTGCTCAAATCGATGGACAGCACTCAACGATGCTCTCAAAACCGCTTGTAACATCGTTTGGTCTTGTTGCTGACAAGCAAGATAAGTATTTTGCCAATGAGATAGAAGAAGTTTTAGAGCACTTCCTTGCTAACATAAAAGAGGGACTTCTTGAAAATGCAAGAGCACTAGAAAACGACCTTCGTCAAGTTGTGAGAAAGCATATCTACAGAAAAATGAAAAAATATCCGCTTATCGTTCCGCATATTTTTGTAATGTAACATTGGAGTTGCAGAGGATTATCTCTGCAAATCTATATCTCTGTATCCATCCTCTTCGCTCATCATCGTTCCATAAACCCGCACTGTTTTTTTTTCGCTAGGTTGAAACTCTTTTGTATATCCAAGATAGTGATAGACAAGTTCATAGATATCATAATGAGAGAGTATCTTTTCAATGTGCGTCTCAAGGTTTGAGTGTATCACAAGCGGTACAGAGTAAATCTCCTTTTCAAACCTGTTATGCCCTGTTTTGCCCTCTTCCCCAAGCATCTCTCCATGGTCTGAGACAAAGATAAAAAGATATGGTTTTGTGGAGTGGCTACTTACATAAGCCATAAGTTGGCGCAAGATAGCGTCCGAATAGAGCATAGAGAGATGGTATCTTTTCTCTATGGAGTCGCTCCTGTTTGCGTTTTCATAGTAGATGTATGGACTGTGTTCCCCTTGCATCTGCAAAACGATAAAGCTTTTCTCATCCAAAGAGAGAGTTTTTAGATGTGCGAGCAACTCCTTGTCGTCTCGTGAACCTGCTACTTTAAAAGTGTCGATATGCTCCGTAGAGAGATATGGAGCTATATACTGCAAACTCTTTTGGCTTTGCGTTGTGAAAAAAGTCGTTTTGTAGCCGTTTTGCTTTGCAAGTAAAAAGAGGTTATTTTGCAAATCTAGCGTTTTTGGAGAGAGTGCGCCATTCAGAAGCAGAGGCACGGCGACATCGGTATTTGTCGCTCCGCTTAGGATGGTTTTGTAGTTGTAGTTTTCAAACAGTTCATAGCGTTCTTTAAGATGCTCACGGCTTCTCATGCTCTCGCCTAACACTAAAATAATGTTGTTGTCACGCTGATAAAGAGCTGTTTTTTGCCCTCCATCACTTTTTTGGATAGCACCCTGCCCTTTTTGTAAAAAAATAGTTTTAACACTCTCTTTGATGAGCAAAAGCGAAGCATCATGCAGTTTTTCTTGAAACCAAAATGAGAAAACCAGAAAAAGGGAGAGTAAAATCGGCGATATGTTGCTCTTTTTATAACCCATAGACATAGCAACAAAAGAGGTCACCCCAACCACAAAAAGCGGATAAAGCCCCACCTCATAAAGAGTCCCAAGCGTCTCAAATGTCTCTGCTATATGTGTAAAAAAGAGGTAGATATCGCTAGTGCGAACATGAACGCCAAAGTAAGCCATAAAAGTAAAATGGACAAGATACAAACTCTGTAAAACAAGAAGATAAGCTTTAAAATAGTGTGATTTTGAAAAAAGGCAGAGCGTCGCAAAGAGCATCAAAAACTCCAAAAGCGAAAACTCAAATCCACTCCCAAAAAAGAGTAAAAAAAGGTAGTTTTGAGAGTAGAGCAAAAGCGAGAAAAGTAGGAGTTTTATTTGAAAGCCTTTTTTCTAATACCAAACCCAGCTAACTATACATACTTAAAACGACTGCATAGTTTGCTAGTGTGAGGCGAAACTCCGTAGGAACTACTAGTAGTTTCAAGGAGTTTCAACGAAACAATAGTGGGCTATGCAGTCGCCCTACGGGTAAAAGAGAAGCTATCATCTACTTCGTTGTATCTTTTTGCCTTAACTAGTTAGGGCTGCAAAGATACGCCTCATAGCTAATAGCTTCTCTTTTATTTTAAGTATGTATAGTTAGTTGGGTTTGGTATAAAAGTTTAGCTCAAATTTTTTAAATCTGCAAGCCAAAAAGCTTATAAAATAAACTTCTCAGCAACTTATCGGTACTCTAACACTTATAAAAAATTCAAAAGGCAGAGCATTGTCAGAGAAAAACGAAACACAATTTGAAGACGCAGTGAAATGTATGATGCTTCATGTTGGAGAAAATCCAAACCGAGAGGGGCTTTTAAAAACTCCGCAAAGAGTTAAAAAAGCTTACGAGTTTATCTTCGGCGGGTACAAAGAAGACCCTAGAGAGATACTTAAATCTGCTCTTTTTACAAGCTCTAACGATGAGATGGTGCTTTTAAAGGACATAGAATTTTACTCTACTTGCGAGCATCATCTTTTGCCGATTATTGGGCGTGTACATGTTGCTTACATACCAGATGGCAAAGTGGTCGGTTTGTCAAAAATTCCACGTGTTGTCAATGTTTTTGCACGCCGTATGCAGATTCAAGAGCAGCTTACAGAGCAGATTGCCGATGCGATTATGGATACGATAGAACCAAAAGGCGTTGCAGTTGTGATTCAGGCGAGACACATGTGTATGGAGATGAGAGGGGTGGAAAAAATCAACTCAACTACGACATCTTCGGCTCTTAGGGGGTTGTTTAAAAAAGATGAGAAGACAAGAAGTGAGTTTTTCTCTTTGATAAACTCTCCTAACGGTTCACGTTATTAGAGTTATGCAAGACAAAGGACGCCTGCTGTGCCTCTAAAATCGCTTAGGGAGAAAATCTCAAATAAAAAGTATTCGGTTACATTTGGCGAGGTTGTGAAAATCAATGCGACCGTTATCACTGCCAGAGGTCTTAAAGTAAGCATCAGTGACATCGTCAAGATAATCTCCAACGAGACAGCCCAAGAGACGATAGGCATGGTTACAGAAATAGACGGGACTACTTTTTTTATCACTCCTTTTAGTTTTGTTGAGGGATTTTGCTCTGGCGATAGAGTATTTTTGGATCAAACAGGGCTTAATATCCCCGTTGGTGCATCTCTTTTGGGACGTGTTGTTGACCCTTTTATGCGCCCCATTGATGGTAAAGGGAGTGTGAATAGTTCAAAGCTCTCTCCCATCATCAAAGCGCCCATAGCTGCCATGAAGCGAGGGATGATAGATGAGGTTTTTCGTGTCGGAGTAAAGAGCATTGATGGGCTTTTGACATGCGGAAAAGGGCAAAAACTAGGCATTTTTGCTGGAAGCGGTGTTGGGAAGTCAACACTGATGGGGATGATTGTACGTGGTGCGGTTGCACCCATAAAAGTGGTTGCACTTATCGGCGAGCGTGGAAGAGAAGTTCCTGAGTTTATAGAGAAAAACTTAGGCGGTAATCTTGAAAATACAGTTATCGTTGTTGCAACATCCGATGATTCGCCGCTTATGAGAAAGTATGGCGCATTTGCGGCGATGAGCGTGGCAGAGTTTTTCAAAGATCAGGGGCTGGATGTTCTCTTTATCATGGATTCAGTTACTCGCTTTGCCATGGCGCAGCGAGAGATAGGGTTGGCACTTGGTGAACCCCCTACTTCCAAAGGCTATCCGCCCTCCTCTTTGACACTTTTACCGCAACTTATGGAGCGTGCAGGAAAAGAGGAAGGCAAAGGTTCTATTACGGCGTTTTTTACAGTTCTTATTGAGGGGGACGACATGAGCGACCCTATCGCTGATCAGTCTCGCTCTATTTTGGACGGACATATCGTTCTCTCTCGTGAAATGACCGATTTTGGTATCTACCCTCCTGTGCATATCCTCAACTCTGCTTCTAGGGTGATGAATGATATCATCTCTCCTGAACACTTTAAGGCTGTGATGAGGTTTAGGAGGCTCTACACACTCCTAAAAGAGAACGAGGTGCTTATCCGCATAGGAGCGTATCAAAAAGGGAGTGATGCTGAACTTGATGAAGCTATGAACAAAAAAGGCGAGATGGAACAGTTTTTGAAGCAAGGTGCTTCTTTTCAGAGTGACTTTGATGAGACGGTAGCAACACTTCTAAAGCTTATGGGTTCTTCATAATAATATCGAAATTTCTCCAGCTGTCTCTTCTTGGTCTTTGCGCTTGTTCTTGGGTGATGGCAAGTTTGCGCCCAGAGAGTTGCTCAAAGTTTTTCATGTTTTGGCTCATTTCGCTATCTATGCCAAAGACATCGATATAGGTGTAGATAATCGCTTCCGCACCTCTAAAATCTTTTGTATTGATAAGTGTTTGGATTCTTGCATGAAAACTTACACGGAGTAAATCGCCTATTTTATGGCGTCTGCTATGGAGTGTAAGAAGCTCTCCAAGTGTTTTTTTGATTCCTTTGATATTTCCCGCAAGTGCGTACTCTTCGCATGTAAGCATCAGTTTTGACCAATGTTTTTCTA
>DKFQ01000061.1:0-2384 GCA_002452425.1 Sulfurimonas sp. UBA6792
CCTATAAGATGCAAGATGCCCACAAAGCCCATAAAACCAAAAACTAAATAGTAGTATGGGGTAAACGAAAATCCTAAAAAACTAAAAAGCAGAGGTGCAAATAAAAATAGTATAAATGCTCCCAAACCGTCAGATGCAAATCCGCTTAGATGATATAGCTGCAAAAGAGAGAGCCTTGTTTTGTTTATCTTTTGTACCATGAAATAGACCAAGCCCACAACTGCGACAACCCCGCCAAGGAGGCGAATCCACCACATAGAGGTAACATCTATATTTGCAAATCCCGCCTCGCTAAAACCTGCAAGCGAGAGTGAAACAAAGATAATGGCTATAACATAGAGCCAAAAGCGCATAAAATTTTGCGGTAGTTTGTAAAAATACTTAAGTACACTTAACGCCATAAAAAATATACCAAGCCCGATAGCCACATGAGCATGAGCGACTATCAAATCGTTTCTGTGAAATGGCCAGCGAATTTCAGGGATAAAGAGTATATTTCCCTGAATCATCACAAACAAAAATGCCCAGATGGAGATGATAAGATAAGGTGTCTCTTTGAGAGAGAGTTTTGCATCCTTGCACCACTTTATAAGTAGCGGCGCATAAGCAAAAGTTAGCCACTGATAAACCCACTCTTCGCCGTATGAAAGCTCTCCTCTAAATATGCGGGTTGCAACGGAGAGAGCGTATCCCACAAGCGGGATAATCCAAAAAATATGCCATTTAGCGACAAACTCCTCTTTTGCATGAAGTTTTATCATAAGGTAAAAAAGTGGGATAAGGGTAAAACTCATCCCCAAAGTATTGTCTCCGTGAGGACCGATAAGAGTTTTTTCAACTTGCCCAAATGTCGGGTTCATCAAAACCAAAAGAGCCAAAGGTGCGACAAAAAGAAGTGTTTTTGATACTTTTACCCAAAGCGGCGTAACTTCATAATGTCTAATCATTTTAAAAATAGCAATTATGTAAAAAATGCCCGAAGCGGCAAGTACAAAGTTTAACTCATATGCGAAATCATAAAAAGGCAATCCTCTTTGAACGCCCAGAAAAATTGAGACGGTTGCCATAAATAAAAAGAGATGCCATAGCAAAAAGTAGTTTTTAAGCGGCTCTACCGCATCGCTCAAATCCAATTTATCCTTTGCAAAAAGGGCAAAGGGAAGAAGTGAGAGAGCGAGCATAACGGGTCCATAAAGCATCAAAGTTATATGAAGCGAACGAGTTGTTGCGGGATTTAGCAAAGTAGTGTTTAAAAACTCTACTCCCAAAAGCTGCGCCGCAAAAATAACGCCCACTAAAATAGAGCCTAAAAATATAAAAGCCCATATGGGCATAACCTGCTCTACTAATTTATAAAATTTGTCCATCTTTTAACCTAATAATTTTAGTTGCATAATTTTGTATCTGCATGTCGTGAGAAGCTACAACGACCGTTGTGCCGTTTTTTTGTGCCTTTTGCAACAGTTCATAGACTATTGTGCTGTTTTTTGAGTCCAAACTCCCTGTTGGCTCATCTGCAAAAATGATTTTGGGTTCGTTAACAAGAGCGCGGGCAACCGCAACTCTTTGTCGCTGTCCGCCTGAAATCTCGTTTGGATAGCGGGATGAGAGTTCCAAGATACCGAGTTCATCAAGAATCTTGTTTATATTCTCTTTTTTATCGTCCATCGCCGCTAATGCGATATTTTCATAGACGCTTAGGTAGTTTATGAGGTAATGAAACTGGAAAACAAAACCTATATTGCTTTGGCGAAAGGAGTCCATATCTTTCATGCTTCCCACCGCTTTGCCATCAAGCAAAAGCGCACCGTTTGATGGTTTTAAAAGTGTTGAGAGTATGGAGAGAAGCGTTGATTTGCCGCTTCCGCTCTCTCCGCTCAAAAAGAGAAACTCACCGCTTTGCACCTCAAATGTAAGGTCAAATAACACTTGTTCACTACCGTAAAAATGTGAAATATTTGATGCTTGTATCATGCGCATCCTTGATTTATAAGAAGTATCGGGTCTGTTTTGGAAGCTATCCAAGCAGGAAATAGCGAACCTAAAAGTGCCATAAAAAGCGTCGAACCCAAAACATAGAGTGCGCTTGAGAGTGAGAGCGTACCGTTTACATACCCTTGCAACATCTCTATATGAGGAAGCATAGCCAAGATGCCAAGACTTAAGATGAGCGCAAATAGATATGCAGAGAGACTCATAACAAGCGTTTCAAAAAAGAGGTTTTTTATGATAAAAAATCTACTCTTTCCAAGCGCACGCATAATGCCAAACTCCTCTTTGCGGGAGTTTACAATCATACTCATAACCGAAGCAATCCCCATCAAACCCATAGCAAATGCAAGTGTGGAGATAACAAAAGAGGAATTTTCGATTATTTTAAACTG
>DKFQ01000061.1:2390-8166 GCA_002452425.1 Sulfurimonas sp. UBA6792
GAGATTTTTTGAACAATCCCGTCTATTTCATTAGGCGAACTTGATGAAACCAAGATAAAAGAGGCAGAGCGGTTAAAAAGCTTGCCTGCGTCTGCTATATTCATAACGACACCGCCCTCTTCAAAACCTATTTCACTGCTGTATGTACCCGATATTTCAAAATTTTTGTTTGCGATAGCGATGCTTTTTGTCTTAAACTGCTTTGCGAGATTTTCGCCTAAAATCACTTCACCCTCTTTAGGGTAATCTCCGCCGATAAGTTTGTAGTGAGAAAAATGGTTGGCGGTCGTTCCGTAAATGCCCGCAATGGGGATATGTCCGATGGGAGAAGCACCGACTATCATGGCATAGCTTGAACTTACATGTTCGAGTTTATCTATGCTGTCCATCAAAGAGATATCGACATTTGAAAAAAAAGTATCCGAAATCCCTTTTTGCGTGATGATGATATCTCCGTCCGTTTTAATCATCTTTGAGTACATCCCGATAACGCCCTGCGAAACGGAGCTAATGAGAAAAATAGCCATTACCGCAATGGTAATGGAGGAGAATATCAGCAGACTTTTAAAAGGATTTTTGCGAATGGCTTTAAATGCTATCACTTTTCTATCGCTGCTCTGAGTTCCTCTTTTGTAGCGACATAGCGAATCTCTTTGATTTTGCCATTTTCTACAAAAAGAAGCGTAACCATGTCCTCTTTGGCAGGAACGACTGTGCTAAACCCTTCGCTGTAGTTTAAATGGATGGGATGCTTATATTTTTTGAGTTTTGGGATGGCAAACATGGTTGTAATGACGGAGGGCATCTTGGTGATATCTGCTATAAAAACCGCACTATGACCTACTAGATATGTTACGTGTTGGTTCTGAAGGTATTCATTAACAAGCGCACCCGTCTCTTTTTCAAAAGAGGCGATGATAATTTTGACATCTTTTGGGATTTTAACCACTGCATCATTTGGAGTTTTGTAAACAAAATCACTAAGCCTTGCACTTGGAGAATCAACATGTAAAAAATCAGCGTTTAGAGCCGAAAAACAGAGCGAGAAACATAAGAACATTTTATACATAATACTTCCTTTAAATAAAAATTTATTATGCTCTCTCTTTACTAATTAATCGTTAACACCGCTATCTCTCTGGGTGCTTTGTATCTGATTTGTAATCCCCAGTAACCTATGCCGTTACTAACATAAAGCGTTGTTTTATTGTGTCGGTAAAGTCCGCTAAAGTATGGCTGTGCTAGCTTAACAAGAAGTGAAAACGGGTAAATCTGCCCGCCATGCGTATGCCCGCTCAACTGCAAATCCACACGGCGCTCCCCTATGAGGCGTACATCTTTTGGCTGATGCGCAAGAAGAATCGTCGGCAACTCTGGCTGCAAAGATGCAAAGAGCCTCTTTGTCTCCCTTTTAACTCCACGCATAAAGCTGTATCTATCACTAAGTCCCACCAGTTGGAGCTTTGCCCCTTGTATATCAAGATGCACAACTCTGTTATCCAAAAGCTCTACACCGCTCTTTTGCATGACACTCTGGAGATTTTTTGCGCCATAAACTATGTCATGATTTCCCGTTACATAGTAGGATTTTGCCTTTAATCCTTGAAAACTTTCCAGCTGTTTTTGCACTTTATATGCTCCACTTTGAATAATATCTCCGCTAAAGAGAACAAGGTCAGGGTTGATTTGGTTGATTTTCTCCACCATTGCATCAAGATGCACCACGTCTATGTTTGGCGTGATATGCAAATCAGAGAGTTGGACAATTTTTAGAGAGATTCCAAAAGTATCCAATGAAAGTGAGACATTTTTAAATGGAAAATCTCTCCACCCTCTTTCTAGCGACATATTGGTATCCTTATTTTAAAAATGTATGGTATTATTATTTTAACAAATAGAAAAGGTATCCGTGATGCAACATTTCAAATTAATCTTTACTTTAGCTCTTGTGGTTCTCCTCTTTAGTGGTTTTTGGTCTGGCAAAAGCAAAAAGGAGATAAAAGAGGAGAACCAAAAAGAGAGAGTGGAGCGCATCAAAACAAATCATGAGACACTCCAGCTTCTCTACAAATACGCACCCGAAGCAAAAGATATGATTTACTACTCTTACGGTTATGCAACTTTTAGTAACGTAGGCGTTAATCTTGTTCTTTTTTCGGCTGAGGGTGGCAAAGGGATGGCACACAACAACAAAACAGGTATCAACTCATACATGAACATGGCATCAGGCGGTGTTGGGTTTGGACTTGGTGTCAAAGATTTTAGAGCAGTTTTTATCTTTGAGAACAAAAAAGCGTATGACACTTTTGTCAACTCAGGATGGGAAGCGAACGCACAAGCAGATGTGGCAGCGAAATATGAAGAAAATGGAGGCGCAATCAATGCAGCCGAAACCGTTGCCCCTGGTGTTCGTCTCTACAAACTCACCCAAACAGGATTAGCGCTTCAAGCAACCATTCAGGGAACAAAATATTGGAAAGATGAAGAGCTCAATAAACACTAATCTTTACTTAAGCTAATTCATCTTACAATCCTCACATCTTAATATACAAAGGACGTTTTATGAAAAAGATTTTAGTAAGTATTGCTGCAGTTGTAGCGCTTAGCTCATCAATGATGGCGAATGTAAATAGTCAAACAGGTTGTGGTCTTGGTGCGATGATTATCAAAGATGATTCGACTGCGATAATGTTAGCGCTTCAAGCGACAACAAACGGTATTTTTGGAAACCAGACTTTTGGTATCACTTCAGGAACTTTGGGTTGTAAAAAAACTCAGTTTGTTATGAACGAAAGAGCGGAGGAGTTTGTTGCTTCTAACATGGATCAGCTTGCAAAAGAGATTGCACAAGGACATGGCGAGAGCGTTGACACGCTAGCAGAGCTTTTAGAAGTATCTGACAAAGCAGCTTTTGCAACTGCACTTCAATCAAACTATAACAGTATCTACACAAGCCAAAATGCAAAAATGGCTGACGTACTAGACAATATCTCTGCTACTACACTTTAAGCAGCTAAAACAGATGAGTTTTCTCATCTGTTTATCCTGACTTTCTCTCTTAGGAACTTTTTATTTTAACCCGATTTTTTTTATTTATCTTTCTTTTTACTCTTTTTTTAGATGCATCCTCTGATTTTTATAAAAACAGAGCCGACACACTCCACTTAGCAGACTCCAGATACTGGCATATTCTTCTTCATGTAGAAGATGGCGTAAGTGAGATAGACGATGCAAGATTTTTCTTAGCACCAAATGGCAAAACAGATACAAAAAGCGAGCTTCATGCTACAATCGACGCTCTTTTAAACGAATCAACCTTTGATGACAACTCCACGGCATGCCGCTTTCCTGCAAGAAAAGCGTGGCTCAAAGAGCAACTTGAGGGCATCGAGTTTCCAGAGGTTCACTGCAATGAATACGACAAAATACTCAAAAGATTAAATCCAAAATCTGCAACCCTTGTTTTTCCCTCAGCACATATCAACTCTCCTGCATCCATGTTTGGACATACATTTTTGCGAATCAACTCAGCTTACAACTCCAAACTTCTCGCTTATGCCCTCAACTATGCAGCCGATGCAGACCCCAGCAAAGAAAATGGAGCACTCTTTGCCATTAAGGGTCTCTTTGGTGGCTACTTTGGCAAATACTCGCTTCTTCCCTACTATGACAAACTCAAAGAGTACAGAGACGCCGAGCAAAGAGATATCTGGGAGTATGACCTGAACTTGAGCGAAGAGGAGGTCTTAAAGATGGTGCGCCACATCTGGGAGCTCAACGAAACACACTCTTATTACTACTTTTTTACCCAAAACTGTTCTTACAATATGCTCTGGTTTTTAGAAGCCGCACGCCCTGAACTTGACCTCAGAGGACACTTCTCCTTTCAAGTCATCCCTCTTGAAACAGTGCACGCAACAAAAACGGAGGGGGTTATCAAAGAGCATTTTTACAGACCCTCAAAGAGAACAACCCTTTTGCATTATGAAAAACTTATCCACAAAGAGTATAGAGAACTGCCGCTAAAACTTGCCGCATCCGATATGGATGTCACTCTTCTTGAGAGTTTAAATATACCGCTTGCGCAAAAACGTTTTATCTTAGAAGCCTCTATTGAACTCTTAGAGTACGACTTCAGCAAAAGCAAAATAGACAAGAAAACCTATCTGAAGCGCTTTCATACCCTCTCAAAAGCAAGAGCAACACTGGGAATGGGAGAAAAAATCACCATAAAAACACCACCAAATCCCATAGAAAGCCATCAAGCTATCAGAGCCTCTTTTGGCGCGGGAGCCAGAGAAGGAAAATCTCTAGGCTTTATAGGACTTAGACCTGCATACCACAGTCTTGAGGATAGTGGTTATGGTTTTTTACGAGGTACGCAGATAGAGTTTTTAAGCCTTGAACTCTCAAATCATGATGACAAACTCTCAATAGAGGATGCCACCATCCTCTCAATCGTCTCAATCGCACAAAGAAGTGACTTTTTTGACAACTTATCATGGAGAACAAAATTTGGATGGGACAGAAACACCCTTGATAACTCTGCACGTTTTATAGCCACCATCGGTGCGGGATTTAGCTGGGGAAATGAGTTTGGCTACACCTACATCATGACCGACCCACTCTTTTATGCAGGAAGCAGATTTACATCTGCCATAGGTGGCTCACTGGGATTTGTAGTTGACAAATGGAACACAGCAAGCACAAAAATAGAGCTAACTCACAGATATTACGATATTGGTGAAACCCAAAACATTTTTGAATTTTCACAAAGCTTTAGACTCTCTCAAAATTTGCAACTAAGATTTGACTACAACTACAAAGGCAGAAGCAAAGAGATGGTTGAGAAGCAGGAGAGAAGCTTGAAGGCTTATTTGAATGTTTATTTTTAACTAATACTACCCACTAAAACTACGAAAAGTAACCTTTTTGAGAAAATTAGTCTATTTTAACTCGACTATATACCCATCATCCACTTTTTTGAAATTATACTTGTAAAATCCATCAAGTTCGATAACTACTCTGTAGTAATTTTTATGGTTTCCTACTCTTACTTCTTGAAAAACTTTATCAAAATCTTTTTTGACAAAACTTGTAACTTCTGCACTACTTTTAAAATCTATAACTATTCTATGAGGATTTGCAATTAAAAAATTTCTTACAGCTTCATTTTTAGTTGTTACCTTTAGGCTCTTCCCTTCAACAGAGAGTTTTGGTCCTATACCATTTTGAATATCATTTTTTTTTGTGGGTGTGGGAGTTGTGGTGGTGGTGGTTTTGGAGAGTTCTTTTTCTTTAGGAGTGGGCACTGCAGTTTCTCTATACCCTTGCGATATGAAAATAGGGAGATGCCAGTCAATGGAGTTGTCTAGCTCGATACTTTTTGTCTCTATAGAACCATCAAGATTTTTAAGTTCTATAGTTACTTTTTGCAAAACTCTTGCTTGGGATGGAAGAGTGATTGCTGCTTGTTTTAAAGGGATTTTGGAGTTGTCTTTGTTTGTAGTTATAAAAATATCCTTTTCTCCCTCCGGAGGAAAAAAAGGATTTTCACGAGCATGCAGGGTTAAAATCAACAGTGCAAAAAGCGATAAAACTTTCATGAAAATAACCGCCTCCTCACTCTTTTTGCACGTATTATACTACTATTTTGCAGAAATCTCTTTAAGCTCAAAATACTCTCTTTGGAGCTCTGCATTCTCGTTTTTTAGTCTCTCTATCTCTGTTTGCAAATGGTTTTCGTAATCAACAAGACCCATATAAACCTGAAGAG
>DKFQ01000029.1:0-2886 GCA_002452425.1 Sulfurimonas sp. UBA6792
AAAACTGCCCACTGTGACGGACTGGTGCAGTCTCTTGCACTCAACTATGGCGCACACGATGAGATACTTCGTGCCATCAACAGAGTAAAAAAATCTCAAGAAGACATAACCGAAGCGATGCTCTCAAATGCGCTTGACTGCAAACACAATGTTGATTTGCTTATCCGCACAGGCGGAGACCATAGACTCTCAAACTTTTTGCTTTGGCAAGCGGCATATGCGGAACTTTTTTTCAGCGACACCCTTTGGCCTGATTTTACGACTGTTGAATTGGAGAAAATTTTAAAAGATTTTACAAAAATAGAGAGACGATTTGGAGGGCTTAAGTAATGGAACTCTTTGGTGCTTTTCTCTTTGGCATACTTTTTGGCTCTTTTTTAAATGTTGTTATCTTGCGTCTTCCAAAGGATGAGAGTGTTGTTTTTGGCGCATCACACTGCCCGACTTGTAAACATCCGCTTAAACCATGGCATAACATCCCTCTTTTTTCATGGCTTTTTTTGCGCGGAAAATGCGCTTTTTGCCAAACAAAAATCTCAGTTCAATACCCTGCGATCGAGCTTTTGTCCGGCTTAATTTTTCTTCTTCTTGCCGCAAAAATGGGAGTTAGCATCTCCTCTCTTCTGGTAGCCTTTAGCTTTTTAACGCTTCTTGCACTCTCTATGATTGATTTTAAGTACAAGATGGTACCCGATTCGCTCAATCTGCTTGCACTCCTCTTTGCCGTCTTTGGAGCATGGAGCCTTGGCGGTATCGCAACAAACTTCCAAAACGCCCTGCTCTTTGCGGGTGGATTTACACTGCTGCGTTTTGCACTCTCCTACACTCTTACAGCTTCGGCACACAGAGAAGCAAAAAAAAGAGCTGCATCATGGAGTAAAAACTACCACATCTACCCATTTGTTGAAGCAATGGGGGAAGGCGATATTATGGTGGCGGCAACGATGGGAGCGCTTCTTGGCGTCAAACTCACACTTGTTGCGGTTTTCCTCTCAGCACTGCTGGCTCTGCCTGTGATGCTTTTGGTTATGCAAGGCTCTAAAGAGGAGCAGAGAGTTCCTTTTGTCCCTTTTTTGGCTTTAGCTACATTGATAGTCTATCTCTACGACTCGCCTATTTTAAGATATATTGAGGCTTCTTACTAATGCACATCCTTCAAAACTACATAAAACAGTCTCTCTCGCTTATATTTTTATCTATCTTTTTACCGCTTTTTTCCATTGCTTCTATTGTTTTTCTCATCAAACTTGCAACTTATACGGCGGTCATTCAGCTCTCTATCCTTGAGATGGGCAAACTCTTTCTTTTTATGCTCCCAGAGCTTCTTTTTTATACACTGCCTATCTCTTTTTTTGTAGCTATAACGCTAGCACTTTTCAAACTCTCAAACGAGAATGAAATCATTGTTGTATTTGCTCTTGGCATCCATCCTAGAGTTATCTTGCAGACACTTTTCAAACCGGCACTCTTTCTCTCGCTTCTTCTACTTTTTAATTTTTTCATTCTTCTTCCGCATGCAAAAACTTTGTCAAACAACTTTCTCTCTTATAAAAAAAGTGAAGCAAAGTTCAACCTCTCCGCTTCAGAGTTTGGGCATAAATTTGGTGATTGGCTTTTGTATATAGGCAAGGAGAATGAAAATGGAAGTTATGCTGATGTTATTTTGTTCAACAAAAACCAAGACGAAGAGGTACTTATCGGAGCAAAAAAAGCCGAAATCATCAACGATGCAGGTGTTTTAAGACTTAAACTAAGCTCTGGCGAAGGGTATAGCTACTCGCAAGAGAAGTTCACGCAGATAGATTTTAAAACTATGTTTATCAATGACACGATGAAAACTGATCTTGAAAAGTATGAAACACCGCTTGAGTATTGGCTTCCAGAGACTCCATCTGCTAAGAAGAAAAAAATGCTTATAGCAAACATTCTCTTTAGTCTTTTTCCGCTTCTTAGCCTCTTTTTGGCAGCAACCATCGGAATCGTGCATGCAAGGCATCAAAAAGGGAAGATTTTTCTCTTTTTATTCGCAGGGATTATCATCTACTATGCTCTTGCAATCGCGTTGCAACCGATTCTCTCTGTCTATACGGTGCCGGTTTTGATTTTTGGATGGCTTATGGTGACCTACATACTTTATAAAAAAATAATTGTGGCAAAGTTTTAGATGCGATGCACACTTATAATTGCGTATAACGGAACACATTTTTTAGGTTCTCAAAGCCAAAAAGAGTCTAAAAATACTGTTCTTGGTGTGCTTGATGCGGCACTTAAAAAACTGGGCATCGAGACAAAAATAGTCGCAAGCGGGCGCACAGACAGAGGCGTGCATGCAACAGGACAGGTTTGTCATATCGACGTGCCACCCTACTGGAGCAACCTAGAAAAACTCCAAACCTCCATCAATAAGATAGTTGCGCCATCCATCTTGATAAAAAAGATAAAAATCGTGGACGAGAGTTTTCATGCAAGATACAGCGCCAAAAAAAGAGTTTATCGCTACATCATCAAAAGTAGCAGCAGCAACCCTTTTGAAGAGAGTTTTGTGACATTTTTGCAAGATGTTGATTTTGCTACACTTCAAGAAAAGATGAAACTCTTTTGCGGCACATATGATTTTAGATTTTTTATGAAAAGCGGCAGCGATGTCAAAAGCACAACAAGAATAATCTATAGAGCTTTTGCCTACAGACACAAAGGCTACATTATCCTAAACTTTGAGGCAAATGGGTTTTTACGAAGTCAGATACGGCTTATGGTTGGTGCTCTTCTTGCGCTTAGCTCAGAACAAATCAGAGAGCAGCTTGAATGTAAAAAAAGATACAAAATCAAACCAGCTCCAAGCAACGGGCTTTACCTAAGTAAAATCAAATACTAGACTTCTTTTCA
>DKFQ01000029.1:2920-13493 GCA_002452425.1 Sulfurimonas sp. UBA6792
ACCCTATTTTTGCCATTTGTTTTAGCAAGGGCGAGTGCTTGGTAGCCTCTTTTCATAACATCTTCAAGAGTGTCATCCCTTTTGCTTGACGTTACTCCAAAACTAGCTGTTGCGCTTCCCACAAAGAAAAATTTGCTTTTTTCGATAAACATTTGAAGATGTCTTGCTGCTACAAGTATGTTTTGCATATCCGTCTCCGGACATACAACGAGATACTCCGTATCGCTCCATCTTCCGACAGTGTCAAGATAGCGTACATGGTGCAGTAAAAGATCTGCTATCTCTTTCATTAAAGAGTTTCCTACCTCACGACCATGCTTCTCGTTGATCTCTCTTAAACCATCGATGTTCATCACGATGACGCCAAAAACATAGTCGTAACGCTTTGCTCTATGAAGCTCACTTGTGAGAATCTCCTCTAGTTTTGCTTTGCCATAAAGCCCTGTTATCTCATCTTTGGTTGTTACTTTTTCATACGCTTTATTTGCTTGCAAAAGTTCAGCTTCTAGTCTTGTTATCTTTCGCTCAAATTTTTCATTTATCTCTCTTAACTCTTTTTTTGAGAGGTTAAGTCTGTCAGAGAGCTCCTGCTCTTTTTCAACTTTAGACGCAAACTCTGCCTCTTCATCCTTGATGCGAGCAACCAAAGCGGATGCAATCATTAAAATATTGGAAACTACCATCAGCGCAAAAAGATCATAAAGGTAACTGCTATAAGCAATAAACCCTAGCGCCATCGCAAATGCAACAAGCTCACCCAATCCAAGAAAAATCCATGCTAAGAGCAGATAAAGCGCCCCTGAAATCCCCGCTTTATGCGCCTTTGCCGAAAGATAAAAAAGAAAGAGAAATAGTAGCGATGCAAGAACTGCAAAAAAGTACATAAGAAGTGTATTACTCGCCGCCACTAGAGCAAAGAGTCCAAAAACAAGCGTTGCCATTATGAAATAAGTAAGGTATCTCTTTAATTGTGGAAAGTTCTCTTTGACTTGAAAAAAATGACCTACAAAAAGGAGTGCAGCTAAAAAACTAAAAGCGATTGTCAATGGGGCAAGAGTGTTGTTTTGGAAAAAAAGCTCTCTGTTGTAGCCATAGTAAGTTCCCATCAAGAAAAACAACCCGACAAGATAGAGACCATAGTAAAGGTAGTTTCTATTTTTAAGCGCTAAGAAGTTGATGAAATTGTATAAAATCATAATAAGCACAACACCCATCAGCATGCCATTGAAAAGTAGCGTATAGGTTAAGCGCTCTGCAGCACTTTTTTGAGAGTGCAGCGTAGGTGCTAGGATAATGGCATTTTGGCTTTTTGTTTTGATGTAAATCGTTGCTTTTTGCATCGGAGCAATGCTGAGGGGCACAAAAAAAGAGCGCGCGTCGTTTTGCGGCGTGAGAGTATGCATCTCCTCATCCAATTGCACAAATGCCTCCATCGTATCAATCCAAGGAATAGGCATCTCAATGCTACCATCAAAGCGTTGCGCACTCTCATTGAGTAAACCAAAGCGAATCCAAACAGTGTCATTTGTGTAGCCAGTTGCTATAGACTGTGCATTGATGGAATGAAAGTTATCGGCAAAAGAGTCTTGAGAGACGGCTTCAAAACTAAAATGGTTTTGCGCATCCACAAAAAGTTCAGAATGTGGCGTGAGATTTATCTTATCACTCTTTTCATCTATTTTGAGAGCTTCTAAAGCAAAAATCTGAGTAGCTAAAAAAATAAAAAATAAAAAAAATTTATAACTATTTCGCATCAAAAAAAATCCTCATGAAGTATGTGAAATATTATACGCAAAAGCAACTCTATTTTTGGTTAAACCTACTCCATAAAATACCTATGTACTCATGGATTGCCATATGTGAGTTATCAAACGAGCCGCTATCAGGAGCTTTGAGGTAGCCATCAAACTCCTTTGCATAAAATGCAGTCGGTGCCGCTACAGGGCTTAGTCCGAGTGAGCCAAACAGCTCCATCGCACGTGGCATATGTGTTGCAGAGGTAACAAGGGCAAAAGGGGCGTCTGCGACTATCTCTTTTGCAAAAAGAGCCTCTTCCATAGTGTCTTTTGGCGTTTCGCCTATGATGATATTTGCCTCATCCACCCCAAGTGACATAGCAAGTTTGGCGTTCATAGTCGCATTTGCACTCTTCGTTTTCCCCTCATATCCCGTAAAGATTATTTTTGAACCGGCGATATTTTTATGAAGGATAACACCTTCTAAAACTCTTTTTACTCCAGAGTTGTTTAGGTTTGAGGAGAGTGGCTGTGATGCGTCTGTGTTGTGTCCGCTTCCAAGAACGTGGATGTACTTTACCTGCTTTTCATAGCTGTATTTTGGATATTTTTGCTCAAGATTTTTGACTAAAAGGTTGGAAAACGGCTCATATGAAAAAAGAAACAACAAGCTAAAAGATGCACTCAGGAAAACTATTGCATATCTCTTTTTATCCCGCAATAAAAAAAGAAGCCCTAAAGCAAAAAAAGTCAAAACTAAACCAAGCGGTTCGACAAAAAAAGTAACAAACTTTTTGAAAAAAAATCCTATCTCCACAAATCCGCTCCTTAATGGTGGATTATAGTATAATTCGCATAAATATCTTAGAAGGATTAACTTGCAAGCATTTGGAAAGTTTTTTACAAAATTTGACCACGAATATCTCAAAGAACACTACATCTATATCCCAAAAGATGATGAAATCATCACAGTTACAGAGCTTGAAGAGATGCTCAAAAACAGACGTAAAACTGTCATAGGAACTATCTTTTTATATAACCCTGCCCTCGCACCAATGGGTTACAACACAAACACAAGACTTGCATCGCAAGGGTATCCTTTTGATGAAGAGTTTTGCTCTCTTAGCCTTGAGAGCCACTTCCACCTTTTTGCTGCTGCACTCAAAGATGAAAACTACAAAGGAAAACTTGTTGAGATAAAGTATCTCTTTAGCCTCAACAGACCGGACATTGAACCAACCTCTGTTTTAGAATCCTTTGATGATGATCTGGACAAATATCCAAGCGCACAGCTTACCCGCTACGACAAAGAACTTAACTACCAAGACTATCTCAACATAAGATTAAACGGCAAGTTTGTATTTTTTGCATGGGGAAATAAGTTTGACAGACACCATAAACATATCATCGCCTATGCAAAAAACATAGCTGCGCAAGCTGTTAAACTAGGCAAAGCTATCGGCTTTATGCATGATGCGAACTATGACGCACCTGAAGCGCTAGAGATGGGGCTTTTTCTCCCTGCCCTTGCAACCGGAAAATTTAAAGATGTACGTGCAAACGCTTTTAAAAAGGCATTCGCATCGTTTCCTCCTACGATTATAAAAACATCGTAATTTTGGAAGTGAGGCTTTAGCCTCGCTTAAAAACTGTACTGCAAAAGAGATTTTTTTTGCGGGGCTAAAGCCCCACCTCCGAGGGAGTAGGCAAGGTAAGATTGTAAGAAAGAGCTAGATAGTTATCTCTTTAATCTCTGCGATTTTTGAGATGCTTTTGTAGATAGAAGCGACAAGTGCTTTTCTGTTGGTTCTTATAGCTTCATCTTCTGCATTTACCATCACATCGTTAAAGAACGCATCAAGTTCACCTTTTAGATCAAAGAGTGCGTCAAGCTCCTCTTCATAACTCTCATAAACACGTGTACGTACTTCGTTGTATCTTCTAAAGAGTGCCTCTTCTGCATTTTGTTCAAAAAGAGCCGGATTTATCTCTGCAATGTTTGCAAGGTCGATATCTTTGGTTATGTTTGCAACTCTTTTAAAGGTCGAGAATGACTCACTAAATCCTTCGCTTTTTGCCAAACTATCAAGAGCTTCTATCTTTTTGGCGATTTTGAGCAGCTCTCTCTCGCCCGTCATAAGCACCGCCTCGATAATGGATGGATTTACTTTGAAGTACTGTCTAATGCGCTCAAGGAAAAAAGCTTCAAGTTTTGTAACGTCAAAAGGTTCATACCCCTCAGCCAAAAGCTTAAGCATTGCGACGATATCAAAAGAGAGTTCATGCTCTTTTGTGATTCTCACAAGCCCATTTACCGCACGGCGTAGAGCAAATGGGTCACGTGAGCCTGTTGGAATCTGGTTGATGCTAAAGAGTGCCAAAAGCGTATCCAGCTTAAGGCTCATCGCAACGATAGCACTCATCTTTGTAGATGGAAGTGTACTCTCCTCACCATTTGGAAGATACTGCTCTTTTATGGCAGTCGCTACTGCCGCATTCTCTCCAAGGGCAGTGGCATAGTAACTTCCCATCAAACCTTGAAGCTCTGTAAACTCATAAACCATCTCGCTCATTAGGTCGGCCTTTGCAAGGCTAATGGCACGCTCCAGCTCCTCTTTCGTTGCATCTTGCGGGTTGTAAATCTCAAAAAGAGTGTGTGCGATTTTTCTCTCACGCTCTATCTTGTCCGCAACACTTCCAAGCCCTTTCATAAAGACTACTTTTTCAAGTCCCGCCGTACTCAACCCTTTTTTGAGGTCGTTGTTGTAGAAAAAGAGTGCATCTGACAAACGAGGGCGTAAAACTCTCTCATTTCCCTCTATAACCTTTGAAAAATCATCCGTAAGCGCATTGGAGACTACAACAAACTTGTTGACAAGCGCACCATCCTCAAAAACAGGGAAATATCTCTGATGCTCTTTCATGGACGTGATGATAACCTCAGGGGGAAGTTGTAAAAACTCAGCGTCAAAAGAACCCATTATTGCTGTCGGATTTTCCGTGATGGCAACGACTTCATCAAGCAAATCAGCGTCTATCTCGATTTTTACCCCGTTTTTGCTCTCTAAGAGTGCAAAATCTGCCAAAATCTTCTCACGTCTGGCTTCTGGAAAAAGTGTTACTCCGCCATTTTGAAGCACCTCAAAGTACTCTTTTGCTCCGCCAATAGCAGTTCTCTCAAAGTTGCTTATGCGGTGTACAAAAGTGCTTTTTGATGAGTGAGCACCAAAAAGTTCCATATCTACAAGTTCATCGCCAAAAAGGACATTTACCCAGCGGATAGGACGGATAAAGCTCTCTTGCAAACTCCCCCATCTCATAGACTTTCCAAACTCTAAAGATTTTATCCACTCCTCGATGATGTTTGGAAGCAGAAGATGGGACGCTTGCCCTTTGAGTTCTCTTTTATAGTAAAGAACCTCTTTGCCATCTTTTGTAGCTTGAGAGATTTCGCTCATCTCTACACCGCATTTTTTAGCAAAACCGAGTGCGGCAGGAGTTGGCACGCCATCTTTGTAAGCAACACTCAGCGGCGCGCCAAAAAACTCTTCACTGCTGTCATCTTGCATACTTTTAAACTCTCTATGCCAAAAAACTAGGCGGCGTGGCGTGTAGTAAAACTCAAACTCACATAAAAGGGAGTTTTTCTCTAAAATAGCAGCATATTTTGTCTCAATATTTTTTAGTTCTTTTAAAAGCGGGATTGCCGGAAGCTCTTCTACTCCGACCTCTATCAATAGCGGCTTTACCATAATGACTCTCTTATTTGTTTTTGGCGATTTTATCGCTTTTTAGCTTTAAGAGCGATTTATTATATTTCTCTTAAACAATAACTATAGGCTATCTTTTATGTTTTTAGTAAATGATTGTAAAGTTACAATGCCGTACAAATTAAAAACAAAAAGGATTAAAAATGCCGACAATCAATCGTTATGTGGACATAGATACAGTTGAAAGAGAGAGTAAGAAGGATTATATAGACCGTCATTCACCGTTTATCCACTGTGCAGATAGCGCAAAAGAGGGTGAAATGTTTAGTGTGACTGTTAAGATGGGAAATGAATATACGCATCCGGATGATTTTGACCACTACATCGCAAATATGGCACTTTACAATGGTGAAACACTTTTAGCACGTGCGGATTTTGTTCCTGGAGCATTAGCAAATATGAAAGCGCATGCGACTGTTACTTTTAACATCATTCCAACGGGAAGCAAACTTAAACTTACAGCGCAAGCGTACTGTACGAAACACGGTATCTGGGAATCAGATCCAAAAGTGGTAGAAATTACAAAATAGATCCTGAATCAAGTTCAGGATGACGAAAGCCCATAAATCTCGTCATTCCAAACTTGATTTGGAATCTAATATTTACTTTATCTCTTCAGCCATAGCATCAAGAACAACAAAAAGCTCTTTAGAAGCTTTTTCCGCTTCACTAAATCCCGCAACAATCTTTGACGCATTTTTAATAATACCGCCTTGGATAGCATCTGGAATCGCTCTTACTCTATCGTGTACGATTTTGTGGATTGGGTCCACTTTAACATATGAGGATGTTTTTGCAAATGTCTCTTTTCCATCAGAGAGGTACCACTTTCCAAAACGGCAACTCGTGTGGTCTGAGAATTTGAAATTGTGGTCATCTTTAAAGACTGCGTTATAACCGCTTAGTTTAAATGCTATGTGGTCAAGTTTTGCAAGAGTGATAAAGAGTTCGTTGGAGACTTTTTTATTTGCAAGCTGAATATCTTTTGCACCATCAAGCAACCCATGTAAGCTTTCGTTGAAATGGTCAAGTTTTTGTAGAGATTCTGAGACTTCATCATCCATCTGCTCTGAAAATTCTTGCATTGCAGAGCTGTTTTGCTTAAGAAGGTTGATGTTGAGCTCCACTTCACTTGTAGCTCTTTGGGTACGTTCTGCGAGTTTGCGCACTTCATCGGCAACAACTGCAAATCCACGTCCATGTTCCCCTGCACGCGCCGCTTCTATGGCTGCATTGAGTGCTAAAAGATTTGTTTGATCGCTTATATCTTTGATAAGCGAGATAACATTGGATATCTCGATAACGCTGCTGTTGAGCTGATTGGAGTTTTCTCTGCTGCCTTGCATCTTTTGAGAGATGTTGTTAAGGGAGTGAACCATCTCCTCTGTAGAGTTTTTGACATCATCAACGATAAGCTCTGTTTGTGCATTTTTCTCGTTAATCTCACGAAGTGAGGACATATTTTGTACAACGCCCGTCTGAACACTTCCAACGCCCCAGACTGCCCCCTCGTTGAGTAGCTCTGTTAAAGAGAGGGTAAGTTTGTTCGCTTCAAGACGCTCTTCACTCTCTGCGGAGTGCGCTTGAACCTGCTCTAAGCTTGCTTTTGCCTCTTGGATGGCTTTGTATGCTGCGTACGCTAGATGATTTGCTGATTGCTGGATAAACCCTATCTCATCTGTTGCACAATTTGTGATTTTTTTGGAAAAGTCATTGGAAGAGACGATAGCGTCTATCTCTTGCTTAAAGCGGTCTATACGCTTTGTAAGGCTGTTGGAGATGAAAAAGCTAACACCCACAACCAAAAGAACGATAAAGATACTAAAACCCACTCCAAAAATCATGCTAACCATTGCCTGTTCTTGAAGTTTGCTGATATTTGTTTGAAGACTTTGTGTTATCTCATCCTCCACTTTTTTAAGCAAATCAATCTTGGAAGTGATATTGCTAAACCAAAAAGTAGCATCGATGCCAAAGCCGCCATTTGGTTTAGAGAGTGCCACTTTACGCATCCCCTCTACCTCTGCTACTGCTGGTGCGCTCATGGTTTGCGTGTAGAAAGATTTTAGCTCCAGAGGAGTTAAAAAGAGAAACTTGTTCATGAATGTGTTTTGCTCACTCAAAAGATCGATAAACTTCTCATAAAACCCCTCTGCAAAATTATCTCTTGAAAATGTTGAGGAGAGCACCGCTCGCTCTAGCCCTGCTCTCTCTTTAGAAGCAAGAAAATTTACAAATGCGTTGATAAGGTTGTTCATCTTTGCATTTGAGCTCATCTTTGCAATCTCTTCGATAGAGGTGATAAAGTCGTTGTTTGTGTTCGTATAGTATGTAACAGGTACGCCCACCGCAACGCCAAGAGAGGAGACACCCTCACGAATCTCTTGAAGTTTTTGCATATTTTGCATCGCTTTGGCTATTTTCTCTTGAAGCTCTGCTACGTAACTCTTTGTTTTCATTGTTGCATGGTACGCTTTTAGCTCTTCATAAGCGGCATCCGTATCTTTACGAATCGCTTGAAGCTGCGGTGCAAACTTCTCTCCTTTGGAGCTAATAAACCCAGCAGAAGCGCCGCGCTCTTTTTGGAGGTTGTGCACAAGGGCGCTACTTTTTTGCGTATAGTAAACCATCTCTTCTATCTGCGCTAAAACTTTTACCTCTTCGTAACTTTCATAGCTTCCTTTACCTAGAGAGATAAGGATAACGACAATTGGTATGATAGACATCAAAACCATTTTTAACCTAATTGAGAGGTTGTTTAACATCTTTTGTTCCTCCATTTTTTATAATTCATTTTGCTGGCTATTTTAGTATAAATTAAGTTGCTTTGTTCTTAAATCTACTCTTAATCATCAAACGTGTAGAGCATCCCCTCTGTATTTTCCATAACATCCGTAGTTGGTCTTATGTGTGCTATCTCTTCTTTTAAATAATTCAACTCAAGAGCAAGTCTGCTTCCGTATTCGTAACTATATTTTTTTCCAAAAGCCTCTAATTTTTTTTCAACTGCCTTACCGATTTTTTTATCTGCCAAAAATATATATCTGTTTGTCTCAAAAAGAAAAACAAAAAGCATTCTACTCTCTATCTCCTCTTCAAACTCTCTTTTGAGATACCTTGCCAACTCAGTATAGATAGTGTGCATTTTAACACCGCCATATCTATCTATAAATCTTTTTGTATTTTTTAAGCCAACACAAAAAACGAGATAGTTTTCCTCTGATCTGTTTCTTTGCACTAACGTTGCCCGTAAGAAAGCTTCTCTTTTTGGAAAATAGTCCACCTGCGTTCTAAATCTTTCACATTCAACATTGATATCATCTAAGTTGATAAATCCTACAAGGCGGTGATTTTTCTCTTGTAAATTCGATATGTTAATATTGTACTTTTTTACAATTTTTTCGCCAACATCCATGATAAGATATATCTTGTTCGTTGCTTCTTCTATCTCATCAAGTACCGTAGCATTGCTCATCGTTACAAATTTTTTTTCATCAAAAAGATAACCCAGCCTAAATCTATCGGCGTCATTTGCATCTATCTCTGTATAAAAATGCTTTTTGAAGTTACTATTTGCGTAAACAATCTTATCGCCCTCAAAATAGACCATAGGAAAGGCAACGCTACTCAAAATTTTTTTTTGCAAATCCTGCTGCATCTTCAAACGATACTCTATCAACGCTTCTCTTTTTTCTCTATAGATTCCTACGGCTATTTTTGAGATATTTACAAAAAAACTATTGATGTCTATGGGTTTGGCAACAAACCTATCTATGCCTATCTCTATGAGTTCTATGAGATATTCTACGTCATTATGTGCGGATGTCACCAAAATATTTTGCTCGCTATTGAGATTTTTTATCTCTTTTGCCATCTCGATACCATCCATTACAGGCATAGAAATATCGGTAATAACGATATCTTGACGATTTTGAGTGAAATTTGCAAGTCCTAAAAATCCATTTTTTTCAACCTCTACGTCTAAAAAAATCTTCTTAAGCAGTCTTTCTACTTGAATGGATATATTTTTATCATCTTCTACATAGAGTACAGATATATTTTTGCATACTTTGCGAAGCTTGTTTATCTGTTCTTGATTCATCGCTATCTCCTTTTTGGAAGCTTTATGACAAAAAGAGCTCCCTCTTTGTCATTTGAAACACTAAGCGTGCCTTCTAAATTCTCTTCAATAATAGTTTTTGTCATATAAAGCCCTAAACCCGTACCGTTTTTCTCTTGTTTGGTTGAGAAATAGGGTGTAAATATTTTTGTTAAAAGCACCTCTGGTATGCCGCCTGCATTATCAGTAATAATAATGGTGATAGAATCTTGATCTTGTGCGCATTCTATGGATATTTTTGGTTGAGAAACTTTTTGTTCAAGTAGAGCTTCATGTGCATTGGTGACAATGTTTATAAGTGCTTGTATAAGTTCATCTTTAAGCGTACGTATCTCTATTGCGCAACAATCCTGCTGCACTTCAATAGCAATGCCGTTTTCTTTACAGATATCGTGCACTACTCCAAGCACTGCATCGATGATGGATTTTAACATTACCTTCTCCTCTTTTTTGCTCTCACTGAGAAAATTTCTAAAAATATTTATGGTATTTGAGAGATACTTCACGTGCGAATCAATGGTTTTGAGATTTTCTTTTAGCACATTTGTATCCAACTCATCCATCATCAAATCAAACTGTAAGTTGTTTGCAATCATCCCGATAGAGGTGATAGGCTGACGCCACTGATGCGCTATCATGGCGACCATCTCACCCATCGCTGCTTGACGTGATTTTATATGAAGCTCTTTTGCTATAGCCTTATAATGTGTGATATCTAAGCTTGTTGCACTATAACCTACAAGTCTGTTGCCAAGTTTGCTTCTAAGATACATCGGAGAGACAATAATGTTGACAGTGTAGAGCGTACCATCTTTTCTTTTGTTGACAAACTCCCCCTGCCACTGCTTAGAGGCTACAAGGTTATTCCACATCTCCTTATACGTTTCTTGAGGTGTTTCATGAGAGCTTAAAAGCGCATGCGTTTGTCCTAAAAGTTCTTCTCTTGT
>DKFQ01000030.1 GCA_002452425.1 Sulfurimonas sp. UBA6792
CACATAATGCTATCATCCACCTTATGAAAAATATGCAAAAACTCATCGAACCGCTCAATCTTATCTACTATGAGTATGACAAAGAGTCCAACTCGTTTTTGCTTGACCAAAACTATTCCAATGAACACATCTTTGAAGAGCTTATCAAGATAACCTATATCTTAAGCAAACAAAACATCAACTTTTTTGTAGATGAGAACAAATCTTTGGTACTCAACAGCAAGGACACCCTTCTTGCAAAAACCAAGAGAATCATAGGTTCAGTTGTGCAAAATCTTAAAAACAATTCACTTCCCATTTACGTACTCAATGACAAAAAAGTCAAGTGGGCAAAAAATCTGCCAGTTATCAAGATAGAGACTATCAAATGTGATATCGATTTTTCTTCGTACGATGCGCTTATTTTTACTTCAAAAAGTGCCATCTACTCGCTTGATTCCTATAACCATAAGTGGAAATCAAAACCGCTTTATGTCATCGCACCTCAAACAGCCAAAGCAGCGAGCAATTTAGGTGGAAAGATAAAGTTTGTTAGCAAAGAAAAGCATGGAAATGAGTTTGCAGAAGAGTTGCTTCCGCTGCTCAAAAACAAAAAAGTACTCTATATCAGAGGTTCAAAAATAGTCTCAAACTTAGTTGAAAAACTCAATGCAAATAGTGTCATTTGTGATGAAGCGATTGTCTATCAAACAGTATGTGTCACATTTAAAAAGAAGATTGTATTACCAAAAAAATCAATCATTATCTTCTCATCTCCATCAACCATAGAGTGTTTTTTGAAAAATGCACTCTGGGATAAAAGCTACACTGCCATATCTATCGGACACACTACACAAAAGTATTTTCCACCCTACATCACCCCTATTGTAGCAGAGACAACTTCATTTGATTCATGCGTCAAAAAAGCAATAGAGCTTATTAATAATAGCTCTGTATAATATTTTCATATATTCTTAAGGAACAAAAAATGCAAAAGATTACAAAAACGATTTTAACAGTTGCTATGCTCAGCTCTGCTCTTGTAGCAGAAGCGACTCTTCCACCGCCAGTGCAAGATGTTGTAAAAATGGAAAAGCTAGCAGGTCCAGCGGGTCCTTTTACCACAAAAGAGAACTTTCCAAAAGATTACTTTTTGATGCCAAAAAATCTTCCTTATCTTGTTGGCATGACACTCTATGATAACTCAAGCGCAAATCTCAAACTCTCAAAAGAGCAAATAAACGCGATACTAAAAATCAAAGAGAACCTTATGAGCAAAGCAGTAGATAAAGCGCTTGTTATCAAAAAACTTGAGCTTGAGATGATGCAGCAAATCTCTTTTAAACATAAAGGTCCAAAAGCAGCAGATTTTTACCCAAAAGTGGATGAGATAGCAAAACTAAGAGCAGAACTGACAAAAATCCATTTAGATTGCATAGAAAAAGTAAAAGCAGTTCTCACTCCAGAACAGTTTGAAGAGATGCTTGATTATGGGGTTGTCAATATGTTTTAAACAAGTAGTCCAAATCAAAAAAGGAATAACAAAACTTCCTTTTTTTGATCTTACTGCACCACGATAGACTCTTGCGCTCCGATATATGCTTTGGTTGCTTCCTCGGAAGTGATTTGTAACTTCTGCGCTATTTTAGGGCTGATAACATAACTTATCCATGTTGTTTTGATTTCATCCCCTTTTTGAAGCTTTGGTACACTGTAGTGAACTGTTTTTGCACTCATTGCTTTTAGGTTTTGGTTGAGCATATAGTCAGTTGCTGTATGTGGCATAGCAGGTTTTCCTTCACTATCTTTAAAGGCAACTATAAATGTAGCCTCTTTGTCCTCTTGAGGGCTCTCTTTAAAGTTACTCCAAATAACCTCTCCTTTTCTAAGAACCACTGTTTTTGCAAATTTTAGACGCATTGGATGCGTGATGATTGCGTGCCCCATTTTGTTGACTATGGTAAGCTCTATCGTATCATTTTTGTAAGCAAGTTCAAGTTTAACAGTTTTTTTGACCATCTCATCTGAGCGGATACCAAGAAAGTTGTGCGTTGCATACTCATCTCTGCCTTTTTTGTTAAACTTCTCATTGCCACCAGATGCTTTTGGCATATGACACCCTATGCAATCACTTGTTTTATCGTATTGGTCTTTTGCATTACAGACTTCAAAGCCAAGGTCATTCTCTTTGTGAGAGTGACAACCCATACACACTTCACTATTTTTATAAATCTCATTATGCTCAGCATGGTGCTTATCGCTTGAATCTGGATTGTTAAGATTTCCAAACATCGTAGGTTTGTCATCACCTGATGCACTTGAAAAGTTTATATTGTAAGCCTTTGCATAATGCACTTTGCTGATTTGATGGCAGTAAAAACAAGAGACGCCATCACTCTGTCTAACATCTTTTGGGTCTGGCTCCTCTGTTCCGCGAATCACTGCTGAGAGATTTTTAGTAGAGGGCATATGGCATAAAGCACAAGAATAGTTTTGCTCTCCAGAGAGCTCTTTTACTTTTCTATGTATCTCATCACTGAAAAGTGATGATTTGTGATGCATCGATTTTGTATGCTCTGCATAGATATCTTCATGACACTCTTTGCATGATTTACTCTCCAAATATTTTGCTTCAGATGCTACAAATAAAAATAGCAACAGCAGTATAATCCTCTTCATTAGAACTCCATTTTTTGTTTTGTGAAGATTATACTATAAATTTTTTATAATTATTATTTTTTAAAATTATATTTATGCTATTTTTTAGTAAAAGCCTCATTTCTACTCGTTATGATATTCATGCTTGAAATGGTTTTTAACAATCCTGCCTCTTCAACATAGTAGGGCTGCTCTTTTCCAATCTTTAAAGTACTGAAAATCGGCTTTCCTATGACTATTCTTCCCTCAATGCCATTTTGCTTCGTCTTAATGCCCCAAACATTGTGAAATACGACAATCTCATCCTCATATGTACCTACATAAAGTACAACATGCCCTTTTTTATAAAGAATAGTTTGAAAAGGAACGGCGTTTTCTTTGATGGTTTTTATCTTCTGCTCATCATCCAAATCTTTCAAAGAGATGATTTTTCCAACTCTGCCCTGCTGATAGGAATTTCTAGGAAGCCAGATACCAAACGGTGTGAACATATCCCTTAGTGTTGAGGAGCAGTCTCTTTGTTCATACATCCCGCCCCAACCGTAGTTTGTCTTTGAAACTTCACTTATTGCTTTTGTCAAATTGTCCGCACTAAATGGTAAAATCTCTTTTGTAGCGATTTCTTTTGGGATTTTTGTATCTATCAAAACGGCTTTTTGCCCATTAACACCTGCTTTTGCGACTGCAACCGTGTAAGATGTTTCATCTTGGGCAACATAAGGCAGCACCATACCGATTTTTGATGAAAATAGAAAATTACCATCCATATCATAGATAGCTTCACCCTCTTTAACGATTGCCAATTGCGCTCTATTTTGCCAAAAATCTTTTTGTGTATCTTCTAAAATAACAAACTCATGCGCTCTTACCCAGCCTGACGCAAAAGAGGCAAAGACATACGCCCACTCTCTATTTTTTGAGTAATGTGAGATGAAAATAGGCGCATTTGCATGGACAGTGCTATTTTGAAGGTAGTCAAAGGGAAAACCCTCTCCTGCAAGCGAGGGGTCTCTTAAGAGCGGTCGGATAGTCGGGAAAACTCTCAAATTCAACTCCCTAAGCGTTAAACCTTTTGCATTGAGTGTACCGTACTCATCAAAGTTTGCATTTTCTAGCATCGTATCAAAAAAGCTCTGGTCAAGTTTTTGCAGATTTTCTCCATAGCTGCTTGATGGACGATATGTGTTAAACGCCCATTTTATGGACTCTAACTTCTCTTTAGGCTGCTGCATATTCCAGATATGAAAATGCATATTATTGTAGTTTTTTTGAATCTCATAAAGTGAAACATTGTCATCAATTTTTTTGGAAAAATATGCCGCATCTTGCGGGATGCGCTCTAAGTCTGCTATCTTTGACGATTCCAAAAAACTTTTTTTAGCGTCATGTACAGCACACCCTCCAAGCAAAAACAGTATCAAAACTATCCATAAATTTTTCATCTGCATCACCATCAGTCAACACTTCCAAATCTGCTTACAACTCTTCCGATAACTTCAATCTCA
>DKFQ01000034.1 GCA_002452425.1 Sulfurimonas sp. UBA6792
GGCTACATTACGCTAAAGGGCAAACAGGGGCATGCGGCATACCCTGAAAAAGGGGTAAATCCCATCAACCTTATCGCTCCAAGGCTTGTCGGTATGGCGGGGGTTGATTTGGATAACGGCGATACTTTTTTTGCGCCAAGCAAGTTCGTCATCACAGACATAAGAGCTGGCATGCAAGTGACAAATGTCACACCAAACGAACTAAAGATGATGTTCAATGTCAGAAATACAACACTCACAACCCAAGAAGAAGTACGTGCGTTTGTAGCAAAAAATCTTGAGGGGTTGGAGTATGAACTTACCCTCACGCAAGGCTCTTACCCCTTTAGAACCGATGTCTCCTCTAAAGTAGTAAAAAACATTGATACGGCGATAGAAAAAGTAACGCACATAAAACCAAAACACTCCACGGCAGGCGGAACTTCCGATGCCAGACACATGGCTCCGTTGGGCATAGACGTTGTCGAATTTGGCGTAATAAATGATACAATTCACGCCGTAAATGAGAGAACTTCAAGAAAAGAGGTAGAAAAACTCTATGAAGTTTTTAAAAATCTGATAGAAAGTTGGGAGTAAAAAATGAGATTTATGGTTCTTATGATGGCACTCTTTGCCATGCTTATGGGTGCAAATCTGAAATGGTCAAGCGACTATGATGCCGCACTCAAAGAGGCAAAAAAAGAGAAAAAAGATGTCTATCTCTTTTTAGGTTCGGAGTATTGCAAATATTGTGAAAAGTTTAAGGAAGAGGTTTTAGTGCGCAAGGATGTGGAAGCAAAACTCAAAAAAAAGTATGTTTTGCTCTATCTATCCAGAGACATAGACGACATCCCCGCACATCTTGAAACCAAACCAGTACCAAGACACTACTTTTTAAAGAGTGACGGCAAAATCATCTACACAACCATCGGCGGCAGAAGCCTTGAGGGGTTTGAAGAGATGTTGGCTGAAGTGGATGAGGCTAAAAAAGATTAAAAACTTTTATGCACTTTATCGGAAATGGGGCTTTAGCCCCGTTAAAAACTGAGCGAGGCTAAAGCCTCACTTCCAAAAAAATAGAAGTAAATGAAGGAAATATAGATATGAAATTCGTACAAACAAACAAAGCGCCATCGGCGATAGGTCCATACTCACAAGCGGTAGTGGCAAACGGAATGGTTTTTACATCGGGGCAAATCGCTCTTACGCCTGAGGGTGTTATGCTCGAAAATGATGTTGTCGTGCAGACAAAACAGGTTCTTAAAAATCTTGAAGCGGTTTTAGAAGAGGCTGGGAGTTCTATGGGCGGTGTTATCAAAACAACTATCTTTTTGGCATCTATGGATGATTTTGCAACCGTCAATGAGATTTACGCTGAGGCTTTTGGTTCTCATAAACCTGCACGCTCTACTGTGGCGGTCAAAACACTTCCAAAAAATGCTTTAGTAGAAATCGACGCTGTCGCACTTGTCGGATGAAAAAAGCACTTTTGCTTCTTCTTCCCGCACTTTTGTTTGGGGAGAGTCTCAAATCTATCTTAGAGTACGCAAGCCAAAATAACAATCTTTTAGAGGCGAAAAAACTTACAAAAAGTGCAAAAGAGAGTGAAGTTGCATCTAAAAAAAGTGACTATTTTCCAAAGATAGATATCGGGGCAACTTACCAAAACAGTACCGATACCACACTTTTTCAGATACAAGATGTCTATACGCTCTATGGCAAAGTCGGAATGGATATCTACGACGGTGGCGCAAAGGCGGCACTTTTAAAGAGAGCAAAAGATGAGTTTGGAGCAGCCTCTTATGATGCACAAGAGGCTAAAGAGGCTCTTTTGCTTGATGTCGTCAAAGAGTTTTATGCCATTAAAACACTAGAGGCACGCCTTAGCGCACTTGAAGATGCAAAAAAGTCTCTTTTTGAACAAAGGGAGAGGGTAAAGGCATTTTACGATGCGAAAATGGCAACGCAAGACGATGTTGCGAGACTTCAGGCTTCGTATGACCAAAAAAGTTACGAGATAGAGTCGCTTCATTTTGAGATATTGCGTGTCAAAAAGTCCATGCAGCTTCAAGTCGGCATGGAGATAGAGAGTTTTGAGCCGTCTGCATTTCATGAAAGCGTGTCGTATGAACCAAAGAGTTCTCTAAAATCGCTAGAGCATAAAGAGAGTGCGCTAAAAAGCGCTTCTGAGGCACTGGGTAGTGTCTATGCTCCAAATATAAAGCTAGAAGATAGATACACGCTCTATGAGTATGGCGATATCGCTCCAAACCACCCTGCCAAAATAGATAAACAAAATGTACTTATGCTAAACCTAAATATGAGAATCTTTGACAACGCAACTGCAAAAGAGGCGAAAGAGGCACTCCTTTTGGATGCTAAAGCTCTGGGTGAAGAGAGAAAGTACCACGCAAAAGAGCAGAAGATGCTTTATGAACTCTCCATCGCAAGAGTAGCGTCGCTCAAATCCAAGATAAAAAGTGCGCAGAGTGCTTTGGTCGCCGCAAAGAGCGCATTTACAACCATAAACGAGAAGTACAGTGCGGGAATCGTTGATTATGTGGTTTATCTTGATGCGCTAAGTGCTAAAACGGATGCGCTTTCTCTTTATGAGGGTTCGCTTTACGATTTGCAGATAGCCTATGCAACAAGCTGCTTTTACGGCGGTAAAAAACTTCAGGAGTGTGTAGAGTGAAAAAACTATTTTTTGGATTGTTGCTCCTTTTTGTCCAGCTTGATGCGCAGGAAGTTTATGCAAATTTTTTCGTTAGAGCGCATCAAGATGCAACACTTGCCTTCCATGCAGGCGGGATTATCAAAACACTTCACGCAGATGTTGCGCAGAGTGTAAAAAAAGGGAGTTTGGTAGCAGAACTCGCCAACGAGGAGCAAAAAGCCCTTTTAAATGTTGCCAAAGCTGATGTAGAAAATGCAAAAGTTGCACTCAAATATGCCCAAAGAGATTATGAGCGAGGGCAAAAAGTGAAACATCTGCTTGATGAAGCACGTTTTGATGTCTATGAACTCGCCTACGAGAGAGCAAAAACAGCACTCTCTCTCGCACTCGCAAACCTCTCCTACAAAGAAGCGCTTTATAACAAAACGCTTCTACAAGCTCCGTTTGATGGGACTATCTATGAGAAAAACGCAGAAGTCGGAGATGTGGTTACAGAGATGTCGCCAAAGAGCGTTTTTAAGATTTTAAGCAAAAAGAGAAAACTTGTTTTGGAGTTTGACCAGAAGTACTGGAAAAGCGTAAAAGTGGGGCAGGTTTTCAAGTATAAGGTGGACGGCGATACGAAAGAGTATCAGGGAGTGATAACAAAAGTTTATCCGCATGCAGATGCAAAGAGCAGAAAAATGAGTGCTGAGGTTGAAGCAGGAGATTTTGCGATTGGACTTTTTGGCGATGGCACTATAGTTGCAGAGACGACAAAGTAGATGTTTAAACTAGCCATAACAAGACCCATAGCGACACTGATGTATGTCATCACGCTTGTTATCTTTGGATACATGAGCTACAAAGCGATGCCATCCGCACTCTTTCCAAATGTTGATTTTCCCATAGTTACCATCCAGACAAACTACCCAGGAGCAGAGGCTAGTACGATAGAGTCGCAAATTACCGATAAGATAGAAGAGGCGATTTCAAGAATCGGCGGGATTGACAGCATCACTTCAAGCAGCAGTGACGGTGTGAGCATAGTCACGGTAAAGTTCTTTTTAGAGCGTGATATAGACGAAGCGACTAACGATGTCAGAGACAAGGTTTCAGCCATCAAACTCCCAAAAGATTCCCAGATGCCGCTTGTGAGCAAACTAGATATCGGCGGCGCACCCATCATCAATATCTTTTTAACCGCCAAAAAAGAGAGCCTTCAAAACCTTATGCTCTTTGCCGATGAGAAGGTAAAGCCCGCACTCCAAAAGGTAAACGATGTCGGTGCTATCAACATTGTCGGCTACAAGGAGAGGGAGATAAAGATATTTCCCTACGCAAAAGCACTAAACAAATACGCCATAACCATCGCAGAACTTAACGATGCAGTTGCAAAAGAGAACCTCAAACTCGGCGGCGGCAAGCTTATCACAAAGAGCCAAGAGTTTGTGCTTGAGACAAAAGCAGACGCACTCACCGTTGATGCGCTTGAAAATATAAAGATAAAAGAGAATATACGACTAAAAGATATAGCAAAAGTCCAAGACTCTCTAAGCGATGCCAAAAGTTACGCTTCCTACAACGGCGTAGAGGGCGTCATGCTTGAGGTTCAAAAAATCTCGGGAACAAACACCATAGACATCATCAAGCGTATCAAAGAGGTAGTGCCGAAACTTCAGTTGATGGCAGGAGATAGATTTGGCGTGGAGGTTCTAAACGACACTTCCACGTTTATCTTGCACTCTTTGAGCGATGTTGTGTTTGACTTAGTTTACGGTTCGATTTTGGCGGCAATCATAGTTTTTATCTTTTTGCGAAACTTTACCATCACTTTTGTCTCCGCACTCTCCATCCCATCCTCTATTTTTGGCACATTTGCACTTATGGACTATATGGGTTTTGAGCTAAACAAAATGACGCTTATAGGGCTTACGCTTGCGATTGGGATTATCATCGACGATGCTATCGTTGTTATCGAAAATATCTACAAAAAGATGGAAGAGGGCTTGGGCAAATACGAAGCGGCATACGAGGGAACAAAAGAGATGGCTTTTACTATTTTAGCTATCTCCGCCATGCTTCTTGCAGTTTTTATCCCCGTCTCTTT
>DKFQ01000051.1 GCA_002452425.1 Sulfurimonas sp. UBA6792
TGCTAAGACCGCCAAGAACCTCAAAAAGTGCGCTTGCATCCTCTCTTTTTCCTGCACTGTAGTTCTCCATAGCATACTCGTACAAGGCTCTGAGCGTTGCAAAATCCTGCACCTCGTTCATATCCATCACTCTATGTGCTTCAAGCGTATCGGTAAGTCTCTCTAGTGCCATATCAAGAATGTTTGCGTAAAAATCTTGAAGCATATCTTCTTCAAATGTGTTGTAAGCCTGCTCTTCGAGCATATAAAGTGATGCTATATCGCCATTTTGCACAGCTTTAAAAACATCCTCTTTAAGTTTTTCTACACTAGACATAAACACTCCTTGATTCTTTTCAATGCACTCTCAACTTTTTGCGTATCCTCAACAAGAGCGATACGGACGTACTCTTTGCCTGGGTTGATGCCATTTGCATCCTCTCTTGCGAGAAACTCACCTGGTAAAACTTTGACGTTGTAGTCACGGTAGAGTTTTCTTGTAAACTCCAAAGCTGATGGGACTTTGAGCCAGATGTAAAATGTAGCTTCAGGGGTTTCAATGCCCAAAATCTCACGTGCCGCTTCAAAGTTTTTTCCATAAATCTTACGTGCAACTTCCACATGCTCTTCATCACTCCAAGCCACAGCCGCCGCACTCTGCAGTGGCAGTGGAGAAGCACATCCAACATACGTTCTATAGTTCATGTAACCTTTTAAAATCTTTGCATCCCCAGCGATAAAACCAGAACGAAGCCCCGGAGCGGACGAACGCTTTGAGATGGAGTTGATAACAAGCACATTTTTAAATGAACTGTTACCCACATGAACAGAGGCTTCAAGAAGCGATGGGATGGGTTTGTCGGTATAAATCTCGCTGTAACACTCATCATTTAGGAGAAGAAAATTGTGTTTGAGTGCAAGCTTTACCCACTCCCCAAGCTCTTCAAGCGTTAGCGTTGATGCAGTTGGGTTGTTTGGAAAGTTCAAAATGACAAGATGACATGTAGCTAACTTTTCTTCATCAATCAGAGGCTTAAAACCGTTCTCTTCTGTAAGGTTTAGGTGGAGCGTCTTTGCTCTTGAAGCAGTAGCCGCACCCTCATAAATCTGATAAAAAGGGTTTGTAAAAGCGATGGTTGGCTCTTTTTTGTCAAAAAGAAAATATTGCGGAAAGTTAAAAAGAACCTCTCTTGTTCCAAAAGTAGGAATGATTTGGTTTTCATGAAGCATCACGCCAAATCTTTTTGCGACAAACTCTCTTTGTGCCACTCTTAGCCCATCTTCACCCGCTGTTTTAGGATAGCGTCTAAGAAGCGGTGTACTATCACAAAGAGCTTTTTGTATAAAATGCGGTGTCTCAAACTGCGGCTCGCCGATAGTTAAAGCAGAGGGTTCATACGCGCTATTTGGAGTAATATCTTGAAGTAAAGCGGTAAGTTTTTCAAATGGATAGGGTTCAAAATTCATAGTGTTTGCGCCTTTTAAAGTAGGCGCAATTATATCTAAAATCTCTAAAGCAGAGGTAAATCAAGCTTCTTTAACTCTTTGGAACTCCAAACTTTTGCGTTACTAGCTCTCCATCAGCGTTAAAAAAGAGGTAGTAGAGCCAATCTTTTTTAACGCTGAGTCCCGCGAGATATCTAATGGCGAGATTTGCTTGAAGCGAGGCGATGTGCATCACTATGGGAGCGGCGATGCCTGCCGGAGTTTGGGATGTTATCTTAAATGCGTCACGAAAAGAGGAGTTCTCAAAAAAACAGACTTGCCCGTGAAATGCCTCGACACTGCCGTATATCCAAGGCAAGTTTTTGCTTTTGCAGTAGTCGTCTATTTGGGCACGTGTGGGGAGGTTGTCGGTTGCATCTATGACCAAATCAACGGTTATATTTTTTTGAGAGAATGTTTCAAAATCACACTCATGAGAGATGGCTTTTACAAATGGACATCTCTGTTCTATGAGTTCTGCATTTAAAGCGGCTTTGCTTTTTCCCTCATCACCGATTTTAAAAGCGATTTGGCGGTGGATGTTGTGAGTGGAGACCGTGTCAAAATCGACCATATGTATCTCGCCGATTCCGCTAGAACCGAGTGCAAAAGCAAGTGAGCTTCCAAGCCCTCCCGCTCCGATGATGGCTATCTTTTTGTTTTGGAGTGCGTCTTGTCTCTCTTTGCCCCAAAGCTGTATCTGTCTGTGAAAATACTCTATCATGAGAGGCTTCTTTTGTGAAGTGCATCTCTAAAACCCCATGCTTTTCTCGCACGTGCCACCTCTGTATGGCTCATATCGACAATCATCAGCTCCTCTTTGTTGCCAAGATGCTCCAAAAGCTCGCCGTTTGGAGAGGCAAGAAGCGAATCGCCGTAAAAACTCCAAACATGCTCTTTGTCGGCATATTCGCCGATTCTGTTTGCTCTGAGTATATAGCAGTTATGTGTAAATGCACGTGAGAGGATAAGCGTTTTCCATCTCTCGTACGAGTCAAATGTGGAGACGCTCGGAAGCAAGATACAATCCACCCCTTTTGCGGCAATTTCGCTAAACATAGTATCGAAATGGAGTTCAAATCCACTCATAAGTGCAAATTTAAAGCCTCCAACTTTAAACATCAGCGGAGATTGAAGCGGTTTTGGTGTGTTGGCAAAAAACTTCTCCTCGTTCCAATGCGGATAGTTGATAAGGATTTGCTGCTCGTAGTAAGAGGTGGAAGAGGGTGCAAACTTCGCCACGGTTTTGTAAACCCTCCCTTTTTTAACTACCACCAAAGGCGCTACAATGGTTATGTCATAGGTATGCGCCATCTCTTTTAAAACTTTTGCCTGATGCTTCGCCTGCTCATCAATCATGCTAGGGGAGAGCCCTTGAAGCTCTTTGAAAAAAGGGTTTAGGATATATTCGCCCAAAAGCAGCACTTTGACATTTTGTTTTGAGGCTATGCGGATATAGTTGTAGAGCTTTGTTGAGCTCATCCCCTGTGCGCTGAGTTGAAGGACGGCGGCTCTCATTGTTTGCTCTTTATCTCGTTGATTTTTATCTCCGCCTCTTCTAGCATCTTTTGTGCGCTTAAGAGTTCGCTCATCCCTTGTTCATACGCTTTGAGGCTATCTTGAAGTGTTATTTCGGGATTCATAAGAGTTTCTAAAACTTTTTTTGCACTCTCTAACTTTGCCTCAAAGTTTTGGGTCTCTGTTGTCAAATCTTCTTTAGCCATTTAAAATATCCTTTACATACTCTTCAAATTTCTCGACTTCTACCAAAAATGCATCATGCCCGTAGTTGCTCTCTATATCGACATAGGTGTGGTTGGTGTTGCCAATCTTTGTCAGTGCATCGCTAATCTCTCTCATCTCAAAGTTTTTAAAGAGCTGGTCGTTGCTAAAACTCATAAGATGCAGTTCGCAACTTATCTTTTTAAGTGCCTCGCCAAGAGAGTCAAATCCGCGCGAGATATCGTAGATGTTGATGGCTTTTGTGATGTAGAGATATGAGAGCGGGTCAAACCATTTTGTAAAGTTATAACCGTTGTACTCCAAAAAAAGCTCCACTTGAAACTTGCCGAAGAGTTCGTAAAGTCCGTCTGTGTTTTTGTACTCTCTGCCAAACTTGCTCTGCATGGATTCGTAAGACAAAAAGCTGATAAATCCTGCCATTCTGCCCACCGCCATACCTGAGAGACCGTTTTCTTTGATATTTTGGCTCTCATAATATCCATCTTTAAAATCAGGGTCTTTAAGGATAGCTTCTTGCGCTACTTTGTTAAATGCTATCGCCCAAGGCTGTGTAGCGTGTGTTGTTGCCATGGAGATGATTTTGGATGCAAAGTTAGGGTAGTGAATCGCAAAAAGAAGTGCCTGCATGCCGCCCATCGAACCGCCGATTATAGCATGAACGCTATGGATGCCAAGTCTGTCAAAAAGGATTCTTTGCGCTTTTACCATATCTTTGATGGTGATAACTGGAAATTTGTATCGGTATGGGTTATGGTGCGGATGTTGCGGGCTCATAGGACCAGTTGAACCAAAACAGCTTCCTATGACGTTGGTGCAGATGACAAAGTATTTGTCGGTATCGACTGCTTTGCCTGAACCGATGAGGTTGTCCCACCATCCTGCTTTTTTATCACCCTCATACGTCCCTGCACAATGGTGTGAGCCTGTGAGTGCATGGCAGATAACGACAACATTGCTCTTGTCGTCATTTAGCTCTCCGTAAGTCTCATACGCTATGTCATAAGGCTCTAAGATACGCCCGCTCTCCAGATAGAGCGGGTTTGTAAAGTGTTCGGTATATGTTTTGAGGTTGAGTGACAACGCTACGCCTCTAGTGCTTGTTTCATATCTGCGATGAGGTCTGCGGCACTCTCTAAGCCACAAGAGATACGAATAAGTCCCGATGGAACACCGCACGCTATAAGTTCTTGCTCGTTTAACTGTTGATGTGTTGTTGAAGCAGGGTGCGTGATGATGGACTTAGAATCCCCGATATTGACCACCAAAGAGTAGAGCTTTGTCGCATTGACTATCTTTGTTGCTTCCTCAAGAGATGCTACTTCAAAGCTGAGCAGCCCGCTGCATGCGCCACCTTTAAAGTACTTTTGTGCATTTTTGTAGTTTGCATTGCTCTTTAACCCTGGATAGTTTACTTTTTTTACTTTTGGGTGTGATTCTAAAAACTCTGCAAGTGCAAGAGCATTTTTAGAGTGTTCTTGCATACGCAAAAATAGTGTCTCCATCCCTTGTATAAAGAGCCATGAGTTAAACGGAGACAAAACTGCACCCAAATCACGTGCGAGTGAAAGTCTTGCTCTAAGGGTGTAAGGCGGGAGATTTGTATCGACATATACAAGTCCGTGATATGATGCGTCTGGCTTGTTAAAATGCTCATAACGAGGATTTGCACGAAGTTTTGAAACCAAATTTTCTCTCTCGACTAAAATCCCTCCGATGGCAAGACCTTGTCCCGTTGTATATTTGCTTGCACTGTGAACCGTGATATCTGCTCCATGCTCAAACGGACGGCATAAAATCGGTGTTGCAACCGTATTGTCCACTACCGTGAGTATGCCGTGTCTGTTTGCAATAGCAGTAATCGCCTCAATATCTGCTACATCAATACTTGGATTTGTCAACGACTCAAAAAATATAACTTTTGTTTTTGCATCGATAAGTGCTTCAAGTGATGCCATATTATGTACATCAAAGTATCTTGCCTCAATGCCAAAACGCTTGAGTGTGTGCGTGTTGAGTGTCAAACTTCCGCCATAAAGCTGTTTTGCACAAACGATATTGTCTCCAGCTTCTGCCACATTGACGATAGCAAAAAAGATAGCGCTCATGCCGCTTGAAGTAGCAAGTGCAGCTGCACCGCCCTCTAGGGCTGCAAATCTTTTTTCAAAAACATCTGTTGTAGGATTGTTGAGGCGTGTGTAGATGTTGCCTAACTCTTTAAGTGAGAAGAGATTTGCAGCGTGCTCTACATCGCGAAACTCATACGCTGTTGTTTGGTAGATGGGAACAACCATCGTTCCCTGTGAATCTTTTATGTAACCTTCATGCAGTGCTATCGTTTGCAAATCCATCTTGCTCACCCTTGACTTAAATATTGAAAGGTATTTTAGCGAAAATGGTTTAATCTTCGTTTTAATGACACTTTTTTAGCTCTTTAAACCTTTTGTCCACTCTTCCATCACTTTATGGAGCTCCTCTTTTGGGGCTTCAAGAAAGTCGATGACGATTTTATCTTCAAATTCACAAACACCGATACTTCTTGGTCTTGCCGCCAACATTTTGGTATCGGGTATCGCCTGACCGAAACAGAAGATGATATTTTGTGCATCCAACAAACCATCCATCATAGGACCACCAAGATTTTTTGTATGCGTGTAGTGGTCAAAAACAGCGATAAACTGCGCAATCGGATGGTTTTGAATCTTATCTTTAAAGTACTCAATTACCTCTTTTGCTGTTGCAACTCCCATTTCGCTCTTAGCAAACTCAACACTGTAAACCGGATACTTGTCCATAAATATACTTTTTTTCACTCTTATTCCTTTTTAAATTTAAATTTTATCGGTAAACGCAACTACTCTTGAATACAAATTTCGCCTTTTTTCATATGCAAAATCGTCTGGTAAGCAACGATGGCAACAATGATTGTTGTTGCACCAAGCATCACGTAAGAGAGGAGCTGTAAAAATGGCGAGCCTCTCTCGTGGTACATCAACATGGAGCTTATCGCCATGGCAGCGATTGGGAAGACAAACGCCCACCATGAGATAAAAAATTTGATACGGATAAAATTTTTGTACATAAAAAGTACCAAAAGTGTAAAAAAGAGCGCTAAATTGAAGAGAAAAAGTGCAAAAGTATCGATGATGCCAAACATCTTAAAGTAAGCGATAAAGCCTACAGCAGGGGGTGCAATAAGGATAAAAAGTGTCGGCATAAACTTGATGGCTAGTTGGTGGTGAAATATGATGCGATTGAGAAGTACAGCAAAAAGTATAATCCAAAAAAACATACCGACACTAAAAAAGTAGAGCAACAAGCCAGTTTCAACAAAGCCCACACCCGCTACAGGTACCAAAACATTTCCAACGATTGGGATAAACCAAGCAGGGTTCGAGTGGTCAAGTTGTTGGTTTTTGTTAATCCAAAACGCTATGGTGTGCATAGTAAGATAGAAATGTAAAAATGTCCCCGGGTACCAAAAAATAGCACTTACAGTGGGAAAATTCTCCTTGTAGATGATAGCGAGCATCAGCATAGAGATGGAGATGGCAGCAAAAAAGTTGATACGTACAGGATGAGAAAACTCATTGGCAACTGCCATCTTGTAGGTAAAGAATTTTTTGAGATAAACAAGCGAGACAACCACAAAAACAGCAGTTGTAAGTACCATAAATATCTCACCTAAAAAAGCAGGAAAGCCGAGCCAAACCGCCGCTTTTTGGTAGGTAATGGTAAGTCCACTCAAGCCCATGACAATAGCATACATCATAACAGGAAAAAATTTTAATCTGTTTTTTTCTTGATTATTTTCCATCCAAAAACCTTCTTATTATCTAAAATTATAATATTCATAAATTTTACTATTTTTTCGCATAAAAGTCAACAATGCTTTTTTGTTTTTAAAAGTAGAAATCTTAAATACGTTAAAAAAAGAAGGAGATTTAGAGCATAAGAGAGTTATGCCCTAAAGAGAGTTAGATATGGTAGTTTGGAGCTTCTTGCGTGATGATAACATCATGAACGTGGCTCTCTTTGAGACCAGCACTTGTTATCTCAACAAACTCTGCTTGCTCCCAAAATGTCGGGATATCTTTACTTCCGCAGTAGCCCATAGAAGAGCGAAGTCCGCCCATCATCTGATGCACTATGCCGGCAATGCTTCCACGAAATGGCACACGCCCCTCGATGCCCTCAGGGACAAGCTTGTCTGCAGCAGTTCCTTCTTGGAAATATCTGTCGTTTGACCCTTTTTGCATAGCACCGATACTTCCCATACCACGGTATGACTTGTATTGGCGACCTTGAAACATGATAGTCTCCCCTGGGGACTCTTCCGTTCCTGCCAAAAGTGAGCCTGCCATGATACAGCTAGCACCCACTGCAAGAGCTTTTGCAATGTCGCCTGAGTATTTGATACCGCCATCAGCGATAACTGGAACACCATGTTTGCGCGCAGCATCTGCACACTCTGCAATAGCCGAGATTTGCGGCACGCCAACACCTGCAACGATACGGGTTGTGCAGATAGACCCAGGTCCAATACCCACTTTTACGCCATCAGCTCCAGCTTCTATAAGAGCTTCAACAGCTTCAGCAGTAGCGATATTTCCGGCGATAACGTCAACTTCCATTGTCTCTTTGATTTTTTTGACTGTATCTAAGATACCCTTTGAGTGTCCATGCGCAGAGTCAAGAACCAAAACATCCACGCCTGCATCTACAAGAGCTTTTGCACGGTCAAGTTGCCCAACACCGATGGCTGCACCAACCACAAGTCTGCCAAAAGCATCTTTGTTTGAGTGTGGATACTCGATACGTTTTTTGATATCTTTGATAGTTACAAGCCCTTTTAAAAATCCCTCATCGTCGATGATTGGAAGCTTCTCAATCTTGTTTTTGTGCATGATGTCTGCTGCTTCATCAAGTGAAATCCCTTTTTTTGCAGTGATAAGAGGCATTTTTGTCATCACTTCATCCGCACGTCTGCTCATATCTTTTTGAAAGCGCATATCACGGTTTGTGAGGATGCCTAAGAGTTTGTTGTGTGCGTCTATAACAGGAACACCGGAGATTTTGAACTCTTCCATAAGTGCATTTGCCTCTGCAAGCGTAGCTTCTGGATAGACATAGATAGGGTCGATGATAACGCCGCTCTCAGATTTTTTTACTTTTTTCACTTGTTTGCACTGTGTCTCGATATCCATGTTTTTATGGATGATGCCTATGCCGCCAAGTCTTGCCATGGCGATAGCCGCACGGTACTCCGTAACAGTGTCCATTGCAGCTGAGACCATAGGGATTTTAAGAGAGATGTTGCGAGAGAGTTTTGTCTCTAAAGAGACCTCTTTTGGTAAAACTTCGGAGTATTTTGGTACGAGAAGTACATCTTCAAAAGTGAGGGCACGTTTGCGAATTTTCATGGTTGTCCTTTTAGAAGTTAAAAGTTTTTATGTTGCTATAAAAATTCTGTGGATTATACTTTTATTGTGGTTAAAAAGAGGTAAAGCCGTGGTAATAAAATGGAGATAAAAAAGGTGTATAATAGAGCCAATTTATAAAATGAAGGCTAAAAATGGAATCAAGAGTACTATTTGTATCCGTAGAGATACCCATCATCATCACAAAAAATGATCTTGAAAAAGAGTTCCCAGGCTTAATCCTCACAACGATAGAGAAGTCACTTGTCGGCGAGATAACTAACGATAAGTTTATTTTTGCCTCCTCTTTTGGGGTAATCACATTTTGCAACTTTAACCATGAAGAGATAAAGTCATTTCTGCAAAGACTCAAAATCAAAGAAGCACCGCACTACCAAACAGCACTTGTAAACCAAGATTATCCTATGGTTGTGGACGCTCTTTATGAAAAACCGCTTATCGATACACATACCATTAAGTACAATAAATTTAACAAATCGGTTGCCTCTATCATCTCACTTGCACTCTCGCAAAGTGTTGGGTTGGAAATAAGAGAAAAATCACTTGAAGCCAAGATGCAAGAGAGTAAAAAACTCTACGATAGAATAGAAAATATCAAAGCAAAAGATAGAGAAAATCTGATGAATTTTGCAAGCGCCATCGCAAAAGAGAGATTTGAGATTCTCAATCAGCTCTACCTTTTAGATAAACCAGACATTATCTGGGATGATTTTGAGCTAGAATCGCTCTACAACCAACTCGCACTTCAGTTGGAGTTAAAATCAAGATTTGATGTTATCGAGTACAAAATCTCATTTTTGAAAGAGTCGGTTGAGTTTATAACAGACAGAGTAAACCAAAAATCGAGTGAGTTTTTGGAGTGGATTATCATCTGGCTTATCGGAGTGGAGATACTTTTTTCAACCTATGAGTATATCATCAAACCTAATTTGCATTAGAGAAAGGGCGTGTTATAATAACGCCAAAAAAAGGGGATGTTGTGAAGAAGATTTTTATATGGCTTTTTTTTGTCTCTCTTGCATCTGCAGATGTAGAAAAAGGGTTTGACGTTTACAAAACACACTGTGCAGGTTGCCATAGTGTGAAGATGGAGGGTAGCATGGGAAGAGATTTTAATCTTGTCTCTTATGAGAGAAAAAAAGAGGATATTTTTTCATATATCGTAGATCCGGCGGGAAACTACAAAAGGTTTGGCTACTCTTCCAACGCCATGCCAAAAATCGCTCTTAAACCACAAGAAGTTAATGATGTGGCAGACTACATCGACAGTCTGCAAAAATTTAAAAAGTGGATGAAGAAGAACTAGAAAACTCCTCTTTTGATCTACAAAATGGCTCAATCCATTCTTTTTATGGATTTTGTGCCGCACTCTCCTCTTTGGACCATTTATATTTTAAACTATGTATATAGACGATGAGCACAAAAAAAGTGGCTGAAGTAACACCTAAAACCAGGAGCAACATCGTCTCTGATGGATGTGTCTCGAGCAAAATCAATTTTCTAACCAAAACGACAAATGAAATCTCCAAAAAGGTAATCGCATAATCAAAACCGTTTTTTATAAAGAGTGTTTTTACAATCGCTAAAACAATAAGCGTAAAAAGACCATCCGTCAAAATCATCTTGATTGATTCAAAATCAAGCGCACCTTGGGCCAGCGTCAATGAAACTATTTTATAACTCAAACTAATCAAACAAGTAAAGAGATAAATAATCATCAAACTTATAAAAATATATCTTGCAATATTCAAGATATTCATAAGAATCTTATCCATTTTAACTTCTAAAAATGTATTTAAAGAGGATAAGGCTAAAAGAGTATTTTTAGAATCTTTTTTTTCCATCAAGAGTTTTCCCCGCCATCGCTCATCTTCCCCATAGCGCATGAGATAAAGCTTTTTGCTTTAAGTCCGCCTTTTGTAAATGCTCCTAGCTCTTCATCTTCCATCGGATAGCCAAGAGATTTTATCTTTTTGCGAAAACTCTTCTCTGCTTCTTCATCTTTTATCTCTAAAGTAATGACACGAGGCTCTTGCATCAAGTCAACATCAACCTCGCCAAACTCATCCTTTAAAGCCTCTTTGATAGTATTTGCACAACCGCCGCACTTGACATTTTGAACTCTAAAACTTTTTTGCATGACTGAACCTTTTTATTTTTGGTAGTTTATCGCTCTCTCAAGACTAAGTGCGCCATCAAACAGTGTCTGCTCATCATAAGCATTCGCAATTAACTGAAGTCCTATCGGCATTCCCTCAGAGCTTTTTGCAACAGGTACAGAGATAGCAGGAAGTCTCGCAAGGTTTACGCTGATGGTGTAGAGGTCGCTTAGGTACATCTCCATCGGAGTTGAAAGCTCTCCAAACTTATTTGCGGTTGTCGGTGCTACGGGAGAGAGGATTAAATCCACGGTTTCAAATATTTTTGAGTATTGCTCTTTTATGATATGTCTTGTTTTTTGCGCTTTTACATAGTAAGCTTCATAGTATCCGCTTGAGAGTACAAAGTTTCCAAGCAAGATACGGCGTTTAACTTCATCGCCAAAACCTTGACTTCTTGTTTGTACAAATGTGTCGTTTAGGTCTTTGCCGCTAACCCTGTTCCCATAACGGATACCGTCATAACGAGCCAAGTTTGTAGTAGCTTCTGCGGTTGCCGTTATGTAGTAAGCCGAGATATCATACTTTGCGTCCATCAACTCAGCTTCTACTATCTCATGTCCTGCACTCTTTAGCGCATTGACTGCCAGTTCATAAGCTTTTTTGACATCGTCACTTGCATTTTCTATGTGTTTTGGAAGTACGGCAATTTTAAGTTTGCGCTCAGGATTTAGTTTGTCGCTTACTTTGTCGTTTTTGTTTGCACTCGTAGAGTCTTTTTCATCATGTCCGCTGATAATGTCATACAAAATCGCCGCATCCTCCACATTTTGCGTCATCGGTCCAATCTGGTCAAGTGATGAAGCGTAAGCACCCAACCCATAACGGCTAACACGCCCATAAGTCGGCTTCATCCCCACAATCCCGCAAAAAGAGGCAGGCTGACGGATGCTTCCGCCCGTATCACTACCAAGTGCCGCAATGGCAAGTCCCGCCGCAACAGCCGCCGCACTTCCGCCAGAACTTCCCCCAGGGACGCAATCTCTGTTATGAGGATTGAGCGTTTTGCCGTAAAAACTTGACTCGGTAGTACTTCCCATAGCAAACTCATCCATATTTGTCCGCCCAAACGGACTCAGTCCGCTAGCCAACATCTTTTGTATAACGGTAGCATTGTAAGGAGCGATATAGCCTTGAAGTATATTTGAAGCAGATGTAACAGACCAATCTTTTACTTGAATATTGTCTTTTATAGCGATTGGCACGCCTTCGCCGATGTTGTTTACATCTATGTAAGCGTTTAAATCTGCATTTGCTTCTATTTTTGTTTTTAACTCATTTTTAAAATTTTCTAGTTCGTCTTTACTTAATTTTAGTGCTTCTTTTAATGTAATCACTAGTTTTCCTGTATCTATAAATTATGGGGTGTATTATAGCAAAATACGTCTGTTTTTCTTTAGCGGGGTTTAATTACACTTCAAACATTGGGTTGTGTAATTATTATATGTTACTCATACTTTTTACCATTATATTCTAACCAACCACCGACATGACTGTTTCTTGGGTCATGATGTGTCCAATGTACAACACCGCCTTTTGTGTTGTTTTCATATTCTCCACAAAACTTTATAGAATTACCCTCTTTTAGTTGATGTACTTTTGGTGCTAAATCAATATTGTGTGAAATCAATAAAGTTTGCCCAGATGGTACTTTTATGATAAACCTTTGATGACGGCTTCCTTGGTTATCATCACTAAGCAGTTTCGTAACCGTTCCAGAACTACACATTCGTGTACCAGCAAATAGTTCTAAACTTATAAGTAGTAATAAAAAGAACATCTTTTTCATTTTAAATTCCAATCCTTTCTCGTTCCACCTCTCCTGAGGTGTAATGCATACAACATTTAACAAATATTATATATAAAACAACTTGATATTTGCTACAAAATGATTTTCACAGCTTAAAATTTGCAAAAGCACTCTCAACGCTTAGTATATTTTTGTAGCTTGTTTTTGTGATTGTTACTCTTTTTGTGTTTAGGTCACACACAGCTATGCGGAAGTTTGAACCCATTTGAGGTTCAACTATGCATATGATTTTATTTTCTATCTGTCTCGTTGTATGGATAATCCCGTGAAGATTGTGAAAAAAGTACTTTGGATAACTAAGCGGTGTGATCTCAACAACATCTGCGGTTCTTTTTTTGTCAAGAGTTTGTGCGATGATATTGGCATCTTCAAAGTTGTCAAACTGGATGCACCAGTCGTCAAACTCTTTGTTAAATCGTTTTAATTCTTCATCTAAAAAACCACCTGCAGGTGATTGAAGAGCAAATATACTCATTTATGGTTATTTAAACTTTTTAACCAAAAAAATTCCAACGCCCACAATTCCAAATATCACACCAACAGTAGATGCGATAAATGCAAAAGATACAGGCTCGGCAAAATTAGGCATTTAACACCTTTGAACATCTCTCACATGTATGCTCTTCGTCTATTGATTGGTATTTCCAACATCTTGGGCATTTTGCTTTTGTTGCTTTTTGGATGACAAAAATATCTCCATCAACCTCGAACTTTCCAAGCTCTTCGATGATTTCAGTATGTGCGATACCTGAAACTACAAACCAATCTTCGGCAGCAGTTTTATCCATTTTAGCTATTTTTTCAGACTCGGTAACTATGACAAGCTCCAAAGTGTTTTTGATGATTTTCTCTTTTTTAAGTCCGTCAACTATCTCAAAAAACTTCTCTCTTGCACTGTTCATATAAGGAGCGTCAAAAGTTGATGCAACGCCCTCTATGCCCTCGTGTACAAAGTCAAAGATATCTTCTCTTTCATTTTTGATAACGGCAGGAAGATGCTCTACTATCTCATCTGCGGTGTATGTCAAAATCGGAGCGATGAGTGTCAGAAGTGACTTTGTCATGATTGCCATTGCACTCTGGCTTGAGGTTCTTCTTGGGTCGTTTATAGCGTCACAGTAGAGGCTGTCTTTTGTGATGTCGATATAGATACCGCTTAGTTCGTTTACTACAAAGTTGTTTAACATACTCATGCCATGAACAAAGTTGTAGTTGCTAAATGATTTGTAAACAGCGTCAAATACGGTTTTTGCCTCGCTAAGTATCCATTTGTCAAGCTCGCCCATTTCGTTATATGGCGTGATAGCTTTTAGGTCGTTAATATTTGCCAACATAATTCTAAAAGTATTTCTTAGTTTGCGGTAGTTCTCGGCACTCTGTTTTAGGATGTTTTGAGAGATTTTTAGATCTCCTTGATAGTCGCTTGACGCAACCCAAAGGCGAAGTATCTCACTGCCGTACTCTTTTAAAACCGCATCAGGTGCGACGACATTGCCCTTTGACTTGGACATCTTCTCGCCTTTTTCATCAACCGTGAAACCGTGAGTAAGAACCATTTTATAAGGTGCTTTGTGTTCAACCGCCGTGCTTAAAAACATAGATGACTGAAACCATCCGCGGTGTTGGTCGCTTCCCTCTAGGTAAAGGTCTGCTTGATACTCTCCTGCATCATAGTTGCGGGATTTTAAAACGCTGTACCATGTAGAGCCGCTGTCAAACCACACATCTAGGATATCGGTTACTTTTTCAAGCTCATCGGCTTTGTATCCAGAGCCTGGATAGAGGAGCTGCTCTGTCGGCATGGAGTACCATGCATCGCTTCCGTGCATCTCAAAAATCATAGCGACAAAATTTAAAACCTTCTCATCAAGCAAGACTTCTCCCGTTGCTTTTACTCTGAAAAATGCTATCGGCACACCCCAATCTCTTTGACGGGAGATACACCAGTCAGGGCGGTTTTCAACCATGCTTCTTAGTCTGTTTTTGCCGCTCTCAGGGAAAAATAGAGTTTTTTCAACCTCATTAAGGGCTATCTCTCTTAGTGTTTTATCTTTACCTTTTGGAGTGCCGTCAACGCTTATAAACCACTGTTTTGTAGCTCTAAATATAAGAGGCGTGTGGCTTCTCCAGCAGTGCGGATATGAGTGGGTAAACTTGCTTACTTTAAGCACGCTCTCGCCCATCATCTCGATTAACTCATCGTTAGATTTGAAGATGTGGCGACCGACAAAGCTCTCTCCATTTGGAATAAGCCCTAAACCTACTACAGTCTCATCAAAACATCCAGTCTCATCAACAGGCATGATAACTTCCAAGTCATAAACAAGTCCGATGCGGTAGTCATCCTCACCATGCCCTGGAGCCGTGTGTACACATCCAGTTCCGCTGTCCATAAGAACATGCTCTCCTAAAACGATGCGGGAAGTTCTGCCATTTAGCGGGTTTAGGGCTAAAAGATTTTCAAACTCTTTAGCATGAAATGTTTGTGCCACTTCTCCCTCTAACACTCCTTGCTCTCTTAGAGAGTTTAGAAGCTCTTTTGCCACGATATAGCCAGTTGTTGTAAGCACATACTCTTCGTTTGGATTTAGTGATATGCCCGTATTTGCAGGAATCGTCCAAGGAGTTGTAGTCCAGATAACAAGAGCCGCTTTGGCCGTTACAGCGAGTTTTGATTTTGCATCATCGCTTAGTTCAAATGCTATAAAAATAGAGTGTGACTCTTTGTTTTCATACTCAACTTCAGCTTCAGCAAGTGCAGTTCTCTCAGCCCATGACCAAAATACAGGTTTGCTTCTTTCGATGAGAAGCCCCTTTTTAGCGACATTGCAAAGTGTGCGGTAGATATTTGCTTCAAATTTGTAGTCCATAGTAACATAAGGATTTTCCCAGTCTGCTATGACACCGAGTTTTTTAAACTCATCTCTTTGAATATCTATAAACTCCGATGCATGAGCACGGCAAAGCTCTCTGATTTTTGCGGTTTCAAGCAGCTCTTTTTTCTGTTTCCCGCCAAGTTTCTTCTCAACTTGTTGCTCAATCGGCAGACCATGACAGTCCCAGCCTGGAGTAAAACGGACAGATTTGCCGCTAAAATAGTTATGTTTTATAATGATATCTTTTAAGATTTTATTGAGGGCATGTCCGATGTGTGTGTGACCGTTTGCGTATGGAGGACCGTCATGAAGTGTAAAACTTTGCGCATCTTTGCGGTTTTTCTTCATTTTTTCATAGACTTTTTTATCATCCCAAGAAGCGTATCTTTTTGGTTCGTTGTTTATGAGATTGCCGCGCATCTCGAATTTTGTAGTAGGTAAAAGGAGTGTATCTTTGTAATCCATAGCTGTTCCAAATCGTAGAAAATTTTTGGATTATATCTCTTAAGCGTTTAAAAGCTACTTTAATGTATTATAGTCAGCAAAATCAATTTCTAAAAGGTTATGCTCATCATGAAACTTCATCTTCTTCTTATTGGTAACAAGTTTATTTACAACACGCCGTTGCGGGAGTATGTTATTAGAAAGATAGAGCAAAAAACAGATTTTATCCACTCTATCACTTTTTTCAAAGAGAGCGACAATTCACTTTTTCTCTATTTGGACAAAGAACTCAACACAAAAAATAGACAAATTATTGTCACAACAAAACAGCACTTCTCAACCATTGGTAAACTTTTATGTACCATAACTGGCGATAATCAGATTTTAAAAGAGGATATGCTTATTCCATCTAACTCCTCTGTTTTTGAGGATGGAAGTTATCTTTTAGAGTATAGGGATTCTATTACTAACGTTCTTCATATGGATGAGATGCAGATGTTTCCGGAAGTTTTGCTAAGTATGGAGGATTCTAAAGCAGCAGTGCATCTTTTTGAGGAGGACAAAGAGAGTGCGATGGCGATGCTCTCTCCTATAGCACAGATGTATGATTTGAAGATAGACGTAGTCAATCTCATTGATGGATGGTTACGGATTGATGTTAGAAGTAAGAAGTATGGAAATATATCCAAATTCATCGCCTCTGCAAAACAGCTGCTCCCAAATAAACTCATTGCAGCGTCAAGTATGCCAAGTTATATTATAGAAAAACTCTCAGCAAGTGGAAAAAAAATCTCTTTTGCTGAGAGTTGCACAGGAGGGCTTTTAACCTACTATTTTACGAAGCATAACGGAGCATCTAAAGTTCTTGAGGGCTCTCTTGTCACCTACTCAAACACGATGAAAGAGAACTGGCTCGGGGTACATGGCAAGACACTTCAAGAATATGGTGCAGTAAGCAGTGAGGTTGTTATGGAGATGAGCGAGGGCGCTATGAATGTAAGCAGTGCTGATTATACCGTCTCGATTAGTGGTATAGCTGGTGATACAGGGGGGACGCTGTACAAGCCAGTTGGCACTGTTTATGTGAGCGTAAGAAGCAAAGAGCACCATAAAGAGAGTCGCCTTCATCTGAATGGAGATAGAAACTATGTACAGCAGCAAAGTGTGCTCTTTGCTATAAAAATGCTACTCTTGTTAGACAAAGAGACATTTTTTTAAATTTGTCCTATTTTTTCTTGACAATTAAAACCTATTTGCCTATAATTTCGACCTCTAAACAAATAGAGGGTATGTCTTGTTAGCTCAGCCGGTAGAGCATCTCACTTTTAATGAGGTGGCCGATGGTTCGAATCCATCACAGGACACCAGTTTTTATAATGCGCGGTGGTAGTTCAGTTGGTTAGAATACTTGCCTGTCACGCAGGGGGTCACGGGTTCGAGCCCCGTTCATCGCGCCATTTTTTGATTATTTGCACGCAATATTTCGCTCACATACTTTGAGTATGCTATGCAAAATCTTACGCACAACTAATTCAAAAACCTAAATGAAATTAGGGCGTTTAGCTCAGTTGGTAGAGCGCTACCCTTACAAGGTAGATGTCACTGGTTCGAGTCCAGTAATGCCCACCATTTTTTGATTATACTTCGTTAAATTTCAACCCACATAGTTTACTATGTTTCGTTAAAATTTGCCTTGTCTAATGCAAAAAACAAGTTTTATAAAACCTTTTGTTGAATGAAAGTGACCCTTTCGTCTAGTGGCCAAGGACACTATCACTTCATGGTAGGGACAGAGGTTCAAATCCTTTAGGGGTCGCCATCTTATTTGGTGTTTATAGTTATAAAAATGGGCGTTTAGCTCAGTTGGTAGAGCGCTACCCTTACAAGGTAGATGTCACTGGTTCGAGTCCAGTAATGCCCACCATTTTTATATGCGCAGCGGTAGTTCAGTTGGTTAGAATACCTGCCTGTCACGCAGGGGGTCGCGGGTTCGAGCCCCGTCCGCTGCGCCACTTCATCCCCTTGGCAAATCAGCATAATAAAAAATCATCACAACACAAAATTTTAAACTAATAACTCTTTAACTCATTTAAAGAAAACTTTTTGTTCCCCGTCCATCATACATATCTTTGTAACGAAATGTGATGAGGTTTTGCATAATCGCAAAAAGAATCATAAAGTTGATAAAACTACTCCCCCCATAGCTAAACATAGGCAAAGGAACTCCGACAACAGGGGCGAATCCTATGGTCATGAAGATATTTACCCCCATATAGATAAAAATCATAAAGGCAATGGCTACTGTGACAACTTTGATAAAATGGTCGTTGTTAAAAATGCTTAGGCTCATGAGATGCAAGATAAGTAAAACATAGAGCAAGATAACGCCTAGCGCACCTAAAAATCCAGTTCTCTCAACCAAAAAAGCAAAGATAAAATCACTCGTTGCAATAGGCAAAAAGCGCATTTGTGTTTGCGTAGCGTCCTCTTTTGATTTGCCAGTCCATCCGCCTGAACCAATGGCGATGATGGATTGTTGCACATGGTAAGAGGGTTTTTCACTTACAAAATCGTGGATTCTTGTTCTTTGGTAGTCATGGAGTAAAAACTGGTAAGCAATGGGTGAAAAAAGCAAAATTCCCCCGACTAAAAACGCCCATATTTTCCAGTAAACACCGATATAAAAGAGTACCCCAAAACCAATAAGAAGAAGTACAAGAGCCGTCCCTAAATCAGGCTCTTTGGCTATGAGTATAAAGGGTAAAAGAATATAGAAGCTGATTTTTAAAAACTCTTTGAGTCCATAGCCCTGCATTGGCGGTGGAGATTTGTTGATGAGATAGGCAAGCATTAAAATGAGAGCGGGTTTAACAAACTCTGATGGTTGGATGGTGGCGTTGATAAAAGGGATGTCTATCCATCTTTGCGCACCAAGTCTTGCATGCCCAAAGAACTCAACCATAAGCAGAAGAAAGATGCTAATCCAGTAGATAGAAGGAATAAGCCAACTCATCCTGCGAATAGGAAGTAAAAAAACGGCTAAAAATGTTAATGTCGCAACCCCAACATAAGCTAGCTGTTTTTGTGCAAGTGCCGGAACTGCTTCGCTGATAAGCCAGTTGGAGGTAAGTACGAGGGGAATAATTAAAATAATGGAAAATATATCAAATTGTGCTAAAATGCGCTTATCAATTCTCCACAAATTTGAAACTCCATAAAATTTTAGAAATTGTATCATAAAGGTTTATAATGAATGCAACACATAGATATATTTGCGATGATGCACAGCGTCTTGATACGTTTCTTGCATCGCAAATAGGGCAAAGCCGTTCGCAGGTTGCACAGCTTATCTTAAGAGAATCTGTACTTGTAGATGGCAAAGTCGTCTCACGTGCAGGCGTTAAACTAAAAGAGAATCAAATCATTACCGTAAACCTTCCTGATATGCAGATAAGCTCTCCATTGGAGATAGACTTTAGTGTCGCAGTGCTTTATGAAGATGAGGATGTTTTGGTTATCAACAAACCAAGCGGACTTACCGTGCATCCTGCTCCTAGTGTCAAAGAAGCGACGTTGGTTGACTGGCTCAAGCATAAAGGGATTCGTCTCTCAACGCTCAGCGGAGAGGAGAGACACGGAATCGTGCATAGACTTGACAAAGGGACAAGCGGTACAATGGTTATCGCAAAGAACAATGCGTCGCATGAGTTTTTATCTAGCCAACTTCAAGACAAAAGCATGGGAAGATACTATCTAGCAGTTGTTAATCCGCCACTTAAAGAAGATATAGTTGCAGTGGAGTGCCCCATCGCTAGAAGCACGCATAACAGACTTAAGATGGGATGTTTAGAGCATGGCAAATACGCAAAGAGCCTTTTTAAGGCGTTGGCATTGTCAAAAGATGAAAAAAATCAACTTATTGCTTGTAAGCTTTTTACTGGAAGAACACATCAGATTCGTGTTCATTTAGAGAAGATAAATCGCCATATTGTGGGAGACCATATTTATGCGCAAAGTCCAAAACTAGAGAAGTCGGAACGCATTTTGCTTCATGCATATAGCATATACTTTATTCACCCGACAACAAGAGAAGAGGTCTCTTTTACCGCGCCTTTGGACGTAGCAATGGGAGAATATATAGAGAAAAAATTTGATATGGAGCAGATGGATGAGACTATGGACGTTAACAACATTATACGCAGTTTCGCTACTTATTCTTAGTGGCTGTAGCGGTACGGTACCCGTGCCTAAAAAAGAGACGGTGATTGATACTACATTGCCGATTGTTGAGCTTACTGCAAATGGCACGATTATAGATACAAACTCGATTGCACTTGAGTGGAAACCGATTGAGGATCAAAGGGTAGAGGGTGTCTATATCTACAAAACAGTGGTTGGTGAAACAGATACTAAAAAAGACGCATACTATGATACAGTGCCTAGTCGTTTCTCTACGCACTACCTCGATACAAAAATAGAACCAAACAAGCGTTATAGTTACTATTTCAAAACATACAGCACAAAAGCAGAATCGCAAAAAAGTGCAGCGACGGTGATAGCTTCTCTTCCAGAACTTGAGTCTGTTGTCTGGATTCATAGCAGACAAGGAATGCCAAAAAGTGCAAAAATTTTATGGCGTCCACATGCAAATGAGAAGGTAAAAGCTTACATCGTTCAAAGACGAACACTTGAAGATAGTAAATGGATTGATGTGGCAACAGTAGAAGGACGTCTTAATGCAGAGTATATAGATGAAGATTTAAAAGATAATTTTACCTATATATATCGTGTTCGCGTAAAAACATACGATGGACTTATCTCTAAACCAAGCCAAGAAGTCACCGTTTTAACAAAAGAGCTTCCTGTTGAAGTTATGCAGATTGTAGCTTCTACTGATATACCAAAAAAGATAGAACTTCACTGGAAAAAGAGTGACGCTGTTGACTTTTTGATGTATAGAATCTACAGGTCTGTAAGTATTAATGGAAGTTACACGTTGCTTGCCGAGACAAAAACAAACTCTTATGTGGATACTATCAAAGAGGATGGTCAAGAGTACTTTTACAGAATTAGTGTTGTTGATAGAGACAAGCTAGAGAGTATCAACTCTAACCACACTGCACTCGGAAGAACGCTCGTAAAACCAGCTGCTCCATCTTTAGCAGAGGCAAAATTTTCAAATGGGCAGGTAAAACTCTCTTGGATTGGGACTGATTCTAGGGCAAAGAGTTATACAGTACAAAAAAAATATAGCAAAGGTTTTTTAGAGAGTTCGATTGAAGATTTTCAAAATATCAAAGGAAATCAGTTTTTTGACTCCAATGTGCAGTATGATAAAACATACTACTATAAAATCTTTTCAGTGGATGCAAATGGTATCAAATCAGAGCCGAGCATAGAGATCAAAATGACAATCGAAGACAAAAATATGGTTCCAAAAAAAAGAGAACCTGCTGTAGTTGAGAGAGATGTACCACAAAGTAACAGCACAAGAAGTAGTAGCCAACAAAAGCCAGTTGTTGCGCCTATCGAAGAGGTCATTGTGCCAATGCAAGATTTTAACTAAAACGAGAATGAATGCCGCATTTACATATAAAAGAGTTTAAAGAGATAGAGTTTCCATCCCAGAGTGATGGAGCCTCTTTTTATTTTATAGCCAAAAACGCATCGTATCAAGAAGAGAGACTCATCTGCGCAAAAGTGGATGAAGATGAGTTTTTTTTGTTGGTGATAGACGAGGAGGGGAAGAAACTTCTCAAAAGCGATAAGCTCACGCGACCAACTTCTGTTTATAATGTACATAAAGCGCTTTTGTCCTATGCGAACCTTGCTGGATTGGAGGTTATCGCATCCAATGTACCGCATCATCAAAAAAATATTCACCTCAGAGAAGTAACAGCCCTTAAAGATATAACTTACTTTGCCCAAAATTTTCCACAAAACAAAAAAATTCGTATTGAGGTCGGTTTTGGCTCTGGGCGCCATCTCCTGCATCAAGCTTCCAATAATCCAGATGTTCTGTTTATCGGTATAGAGATTCACACTCCTTCTATTGAACAAGTTTTAAAACAAACTACCATCCAAAATATAAACAATATTTTAGTGCTTAACTATGATGCAAGACTTTTTATGGAGCTTGTCCCATCCAATGCCATAGAGAAGATTTATGTCCATTTTCCTGTGCCATGGGATAAAAAACCGCATAGAAGAGTTATTTCAGCTCCATTCATCGAAGAGGCAAGACGCATCTTGAATGTTGGCGGAACGCTGGAGCTTAGAACAGATAGTGAAAACTACTATGCATACTCGTATGAGACATTTATTGCTCCAAACAAAACCACGCTTCATATCAACAAAAACAAAGATATTGCAGTGACAAGCAAGTATGAAGATAGATGGAAGAAGATGGAGAAAAACATCTATGACCTAACAATGATAAACGATGAAGAGTCTTTGGAGCTTGTACTTGAAGGTAGTTTTGATTTTTCTGAAGTGCGACTAAAACCACAGGCGATACTAGACCTTTATAAAACTGTTCAAAGATTTGATGGCGGTTTTCTTAATTTTGAGAGAAGCTATACCCTTGAAGATGGGGTTATGCTACGCCTCTCTATGGGAAGTTTTGACAAACCGGAACATGTTTATGTCATCATCAGAGGTGAAGATGCACACTATTTTGCAAAAAAACCGCTCAAATCAAGAAGCAACCTTTTGGCACATAAATTTTTAAACGAGACGCTTCATGGATAAAGTTATCATCGCGCAAGACCTCTCTTTGGCATATTCTAACAATGAAACCATTATCAATAAAGCGAGTTTTTCGATAAATTCAGGTAATTTTGTCTTTATTACAGGAGCAAGCGGAAGTGGAAAATCAACACTTCTCAAATCTCTTTACGGAGCGCTTAAGCCTAAACAGGGCTCTCTTGTGGTTGGCGGGGTTGAACTTAAAGCCATTTCACGCTCAAAACTTAACTTTTTAAGAAGACATATTGGAATCGTTTTTCAAGATTATAAACTTGTTAAAGAGTGGACAATAGAGAAAAATATCATGCTCCCTCTTTTGATAAACGGGTACCTTAAGAGTGTTGCGCAAGATCAGGTTGAGAAACTCTTAAAACATGTACGCCTTAACCATCAAATAGGAAAATACCCATTAGAACTCAGCGGTGGAGAACAACAAAGAGTTGCCATGGCAAGAGCGCTTGCGCACAATCCTATCTTGATTATGGCGGATGAGCCTACAGGAAACCTTGATGAGTACTCTTCACAACTCATCTGGAATCTTTTAGAGGGTGCGAACAATCAGCTAAAGACTACTGTTATTGTCGTTACGCATAATATTCCGAAAAATTTAAGCGTTGATTATAAACATTTTCACATAGAATATGGAAATATACATGAAATCCGTTAGAAATCATCTCTCCCTCGTTCTAGCACTCTTAAGCATACTCTTCTCAATGCAGCTTTATTTTATTGTGGAGCGCTCCATTGATGCGTACAAAGTAAAACTTTCGCAAAATTACTCTGTTATTGCGGTCAGCAAAGAGGAGTTGAGTAGTGAAGCATTTGCCAAAATCAACAAAATCGTATCACAAGCCAAAGAGATTGCTCCTGATTCTGTAATCAAAAGATTGAGCAGTGATATGAAGAGTACAAATGTCGAGCTTTTAAAACTGACATTGCCACGATTTTACAAACTCTCTTTGAGTCATTATCCCTCTCCAGAAGAGATAAAAAAACTAAAAAGTGATTTGCTTGCGCATAATGCTATAACAAAGGTAGAGGATTTTGCTCATACGCATGACACTGTCTATAAACTTCTGCTTCTTTTTAAAAATGTAGTGACACTTTTTTCAAGTGTGGTGCTTCTTGTAACAGTGCTGCTTATCTTTAAAGAGTTACGAATATGGCAGTACAAACACAACGAACGTATGAGTATTATGGGGCTTTTTGGGGCTGCTCTTTGGCTACGTTCTGCTGTGCTTTTTAGACTTGCAATTGTTGATGCACTTCTAGCAAGTTTTGTCGCTTTTGGCATTTTCACCTACCTCTCTTCCTATCCTTGGGTGCTTGATCAGTTTAAAAACATCGGTATTGATGTTGTTGTTTTTAACCCTATTGATGACTTTTTGATGATTTTAGGCGTTGCTGTGGCAATCTCTATAGTTTTGGCATCGTTGATTGTTCTGGGACATAAAGAAGAGGCATGATTCGTTTACTTCCCTCCCTTTTACTTCTCTCTTTTTGTTTGCACGCAAAGACAAATATAGATACAAAAATAGAAAAAACAAGCTCAGAGATAGGCACGTATGTAAAAACGCAGGAGCTTGTGAGCAAAAAAATGGATGAGACTGCTCAAGCAATTATTGCTCATGAAAAAGAGATTGCTGCTCAGCAACATGTTCTTAAAAAACTTCAAGAAGAGCTTGTAGAAAAAGAGGGGAGCTATGGTGCTAATGTTGAAGAGATTAAATCTCTCAAAGGTGTGCAAGAGAGCCTAAAGCAAAACAGCAGTGCACTTGAAGAGGAGCTGGTTTTTACTATTGCGCAGAGTGTCTCACTCTCTATTATTTTAGAAGAAGAGTACAGCGCAAACGAAGAGTCGCTCATCGAGTATGAAGTTTTAGAAAGTATGCTTAAGAGTGCTAAAGCCAAAATCAAAGAGCTCAACAAAGAGTTTCATGAAAACTCCAAAAATATAGATGTTTTAAATCAGCATGTGAGTGTGATAGAGAGCGCAATTGCTTCCATTGATGGCAAAAGAAAAGAGATTAAAAAGACGCAAGAGGCAAATATAGAGTCACTCAAAAATTTAAAAATTGCAAGAGAATCCTATAAAAAAGAGTTAAAAGAGATTTTAAACAAGCAAGATTCTCTCAAAAAAACATTGGCACAGCTTAACATTGTAAAGATAGATGAACTCTCAAAAGCTCAGGAAGAGGCTCAAAGAGCAGAAGCGTTTAGCGCAAAAGAGAGTGTCTCAAATGATAATCTGCCAAAGGTTAAAACGCAAGGAAGCAGTTACCAAGCTGCAAAAACAAAGCTCTATGTCGGAGAAAAAACGATAGCGCCGTTTGAACCTTATAAAATCACAAAACAGTACGGAAACTATACAGACCCCATCTATGGTATCAAAGTTTTTAATGAGTCAATCTCTATGAAACCAAATCAGCCAAATGAAAAAGTCAAAACAGTTTTTAATGGAAAAGTTATCTATGCAGACAAAACACCTGTTTTAAACAATATTGTCATAGTAGAGCATGACAATGGACTTCATACTATCTATGCGAATCTCTCTCAGATAGCACCAGATATAGAAAAAGGCAAAAAGGTTAAAAAAGGCGCAGTTATAGGGCGTATAAGCGATGAATTGATTTTTGAAGTAACGCAAAAATCGTTTCACATCAACCCAGTTGCTCTCTTTCAATAAGAGAGAGAAGTCTTATTAACTTTATTTGATAGTTTTTGTTGTTTTTTTGATAGAGTGTGATAAAATGACAAAAAAGAGAGATGAGTTTTAAGGAGTCGCTGATGGATAGAGAAAGAGATTTGGATAATCGTAGAAATAACGCTATGTACTATAATCAGCTTTTACGTGAAAATCAAACAAAAAACAAAACAAAAAATAGCTCTTACGAAACAACGTCTTTTGCGCAAAAAAAGGTGGACTTTAGTGATTATCTTCCTGTTATCGTGGGATATGAGGGGATTTTTTATACTTTTTATTTTATTGCTATCCCATATTTCATAGGAGCAATTTTTCTCTTTTTTGTTGTGGCAGGTGGCAAATTTGAGCATTTTATGCTTTTAGAGTTCAATGCCTTTTTAGTTGTTTGGATGATAGGGTATGAGGTTGTTGCTGCTTTGATACTGATTGCTATATTGCTCTCCTTTTTTAGACACAATGAGACGCAAAACAAGAGACGTTAGAATAATTTGCTATAATTGCAAAAAAAATTTAGGCAGAACAGTATGAACTTTATTCAAACGCGCGGGTGTGACGCAACAAGAGCAAAAAGTGTAACATTTTCAGAAGCTATTTTAAACCCTATCGCCTCTTTTGGCGGTCTTTATGTACCTGAAAATTTACCAGAGTTAGGAGAAGCGTTTTTAAACGAACATTTGAACGCATCATATAAAGAGCTTGCTGCGGCGATGCTTGGGCGTTTTGAGATTGATATTGAAAAAAATGTTATCGATGAAGCGTTAAAGCTTTACGACAAGTTTGATAACCCATCCAACCCCGTTCCTGTAGTAAAAGTAAAAGAGAATCTCTATGTAAGTGAACTATACCACGGTCCTACTCGTGCGTTTAAAGATATGGCACTGCAACCTTTTGGTGTTGTGCTTTCATCTATCGCACAAAAAAGAGGCGAACACTATCTTATCCTTGCCGCAACAAGCGGTGACACTGGTCCGGCGGCGTTAGAGACTTTTAAAAATCGTGCAAATGTTCAAGTTGCATGTCTCTACCCTGATGGCGGAACGAGTGATGTTCAGAGACTTCAAATGGTAACAGAGGATGCAAAAAATCTTAAAGTCATAGGCATAAATGGCGTTTTTGACGATGCACAAAATGCACTCAAGAGACTCTTGGCTTCAAGTGAATTTAAAGCGGCACTTCAAGAGAAAAGCATCCTTCTCTCAGCTGCAAATTCCGTCAATTTTGGGCGCATCATTTTTCAAATCATCTATCATATCCACAGCTACCTTGAGCTTGTACGTCAAAATGCCATCACGATGGGCGAAAAGGTCTATCTTAATGTACCGAGCGGAAACTTTGGAAATGCACTTGGGGCTTACTACGCATGGAAAATGGGCTTGCCGGTTGAAAAAATCATTATCTCTTCAAATGAAAACAATGTTCTTACAAGACTTATAAAAACAGGAAAGTATGATCTAAGAGATGCTCATGTTGTCAACACAACTTCCCCCGCGATGGATATCCTAAAATCATCCAATGTAGAGCGTATTCTTTATGATATGTTTGGTTACGAGAGAACAAAAGAGCTAATGCAGGATTTGGAGTCTAAAAACTTCTATGAATTAAGCAGTGCAGAACTTGCAGAGCTTCAAAAGAGTTTTGATGCAGATTTTTGTACAGGCGATGAGGGCAAAGCCTATATAAAAGATACGTTTGAAAACAACGGCTATCTTATGGATCCGCACACTGCTACATGTATGAAGTCTTATGAGACATGTTCAAATCCGGCGATAAAAACGATTGCTTACTCAACGGCTGAATGGACAAAGTTCTCTCCGGTGATAGCAAATGCGCTTACAGGAGAGGTTGATGCGCAAGATATCGTTGCGCTAGAGTCAATCGCAAAAGAGGCAAAACTCTCTATTCCTCCGATGATAAAAGAACTTTTCACTAAAGAGATAGTTCAAAAAACCGTTATAGAAAAAGAAGATATAGAAAAAGAGATACTCAAGTTTTTATAACCTAAGAGAGTTTTTTTGCTCTCTTGTGTGCTTTTTCAATAGCGTGGATACATGCAGCACGAGTTCCGCCATCTTCAAGTGCGCCGTATCCTGCAGCAGTTGTTCCTCCTGGACTCATAACCGCATCTTTTAAAAGAGCAGGGTGAACATCTTGTATGAGTTTTCCAAAACCGTCAAAAAGTCCACGCATGACATCCATGGCATCAGCTCTTTTCATCCCCTCTTTGACGGCTCCATCAGCAAGTGCTTCAGCGATAAGAGCTAGATATGCAGGACCGCTTCCTGCAAGTGCCGTTGCGATGTCCAGCTCTTTTTCACTCCCAAGCCAAAGCGTTGTACCGATTGTTCCAAGAAGCTCCTTTGCCTCCTCTTTGTAAATCTCATCGCCTGTGAGTGTAGTCATGGATTTGCCTACACTTGCAGCGAGATTTGGCATACAACGTACGAGGGCATAAGGGTTTAGATGCTCTCTCAATTTTTTTAAGGTTGTTCCTGCTAAAACAGAGTAGATTACTCTTGCTCTTCCTGTAAATTTGGAAGCAACTTCTTCTACGTTGGATGGCTTGACACAAAAAATAACTGTTTTTTGTTCGATATTGAAGCCATCAAGAAGTGCTTTTTCTACATTTACGCCAAGCTCTTTTTCAAATTTTTCCAGTTTTTCGAAACTTCTCCCTACAACTTCGATTTTGTAGCTCTCTTTTAGCCCTTTTGCAATACTTAGAGCCATATTTCCATTTCCGATAAAAGTTATAGTTTGCATAAGCCACCCTCATTTTTTTTGTGGTAGTATAACATTAAAATTTTATGGAGAAGATATGGAGCAATTTTTACAAGAAGCAAAAAATGCAAGCAGAGTTTTGGCAGAGCTTAGCGGCACTCAAAAAAATAGAATTTTAAAAGAGATGGCAAAAGCACTAAGAGCAAGCAGCATGGAGCTTATAGAGGCAAATGCAAAAGATATGGCTGATGGCAAAAAAAATGAGTTGTCGTCGGCTTTGATGGACAGACTTTATCTTGATGAGAAGCGCATTGACGCTATGGCGGTGGCGATAGAAGAGATAGCCGCTCTTAAAGAGCCTGTAGGTCGTGTGCTTGATGGATGGGTTACGGAAGATGGGCTAAAGATAGAAAAAGTTACCATTCCCATCGGTGTGATTGGCATCATATATGAGTCTCGCCCAAACGTGACGAGCGATACTGCGGCACTCTGCTTTAAGAGTTCCAATGTTTGTGTGTTAAAGGGCGGTAAAGAGGCGGAGAACTCAAATAGAGCTATTGCAGAGGTGCTTCAAGGAGTGTTAGAGAAAAACAATCTGCCAAAATCGCTTATCTCGTTGATTCCTGACTCTTCAAGAGAGGGCGTTGCGAAGCTCATAAAGATGGATAAATATGTTGATTTGATTATCCCACGTGGCGGAGAAGGGCTTATACGCTATGTTTGCGACAATGCAACCGTGAGTGTGGTCAAGCATGATAAAGGGCAATGTCATACTTATGTCGATAAAGATGCAAAGCTTGATGATGCGATAAGAATTGCCATCAATGCAAAAGTGCAACGCCCCGGAGTTTGCAATGCCATGGAGACGCTTTTGGTCGATAGTGCCATCGCAAAAGAGGCGTTGCCGCTTTTTAAAAGTGCGTTTGATGAGGCGCATACAGAGCTCAAAGGGTGTGCAAATACTCAAGCCATCATTGAAGTTGCACATGCCACGGATGAAGATTTTGATACGGAGTATCTGGCAAATATCTTAAATATCAGAGTTGTTGAGGGTGTTGAGGGTGCGATAGAGCATATTGTCCGCTTTGGCTCTGGACACTCAGAGGCGATAGTGACACAAAATGTTACAACCGCAGAGAAGTTTTTAAATGCCATAGATGCGGCGGCGGTCTATCTTAATGCTTCTACACGCTTTACAGACGGTGGTGCTTTTGGTTTTGGGGCAGAGGTGGGCATCAGCACAAACAAGCTTCATGCAAGAGGTCCGATGGGCATAGAGGGACTTACAACGTACAAATTTAAAATCTATGGAAGTGGACAAATAAGATAGAGAGTTTTTTTCAATGTTGATACAAATCAACTCTACTTCCTTAAAGTTGCATTACAATTAGAAATATTAAAAATAGGAGTGTGTTATGTCTTTAATTCCAGATGAAGCTACAAAGATAGAAGTAGTAGGTGCAACGGTTGATTTTTTTAAACTTGAAAAAGATGGTGAGAGTACGTACTACTTTGATACATCAAAATGTGGTCCACCAGACCCGATGGTCAATGCAGTAAGTGGTTTGAAACTTATCCAAGGAACGAACGATAAGCTTGTGATGATTAACCATAAAGCACCGGGTGGGCTTTTTGCAAAGCTATCAAGTGATATCTCATATGAGACACAAGAGGTTGAGGGTGGCTTAACGCAAGTTACTTTCTCAAGCAACGGTGCAACAAACACAGATCTTGAAAATATCCGCCACTAGGCAAGGAGATGTTTTCCATTTCGCAAGATTTTGCGCCACCTTTTAAACTTATCTCCCCATTTTTTATCGTGGGGAGCTTCTTCTATTTAGCTGCAGTGCTTTACATATTTTTCATAGGTGCTCAAAATCTCTCTCTTCTTGATACGAAAATATTGGGTTTTGTCCATCTTTTCTTGCTTGGCTTTGTGATGATGACCATTTTTGGCGCAATGGCGCAATTGGTTCCAGTTGTCTTAGAAGTTGGGCATTTTGGGGTTGAACTCTTTTATGCTATTTGGCCGTTACTTGGTATCGGTACTCTCATGATGGCTTTTGGTTTTAGCTATCCTATGTTGCTTCCTTTTGGCGGTGTGGTAGTCCTCATAGCGATGATGATATTTGTGATGGAGATATTTCTCACGATAAGAAAAGTGCAGAAGCTCACCCTTGTTATGAGCAGTGTTCTTCTTGCCAATATTTTTCTCTTTTTAGGAATTATTTTTGGTTTGATTATGGCGC
>DKFQ01000052.1:0-14640 GCA_002452425.1 Sulfurimonas sp. UBA6792
TCTCGTCCGTCTCTATCTCAAAACTGATAGAAGCAAGAAGTGCGGCGTAACTGTTTTTGATTTTTTGAATCTTTTGGATGAAACTATCACCTTGAAAACTGCTCTGCAAAACGTTCATGACGACAAGCGTATTTGGAACATCCTCTAGCTCTTGGAGCAGTTTTTTGTAGATAGTAATCTGCTCTAGTGCATGGTGTAGATGGAGCGAGCCTATCTGGGCATCGGCTAATGCGAACTTTTGCTCAAGTTCACTCTTAAGGCTCTCAAAAAGCCTCTTTTTATCTGAGGCGATGAGAACGATATGTTTTCGAAAACCAAGCTCTTTTGCCTCTACAACCTCATAATTGCTTATGCGGATTTTTTTGACATCGCTTTGTATCTCGCTAAGAGTAGTTTGTTGGTGTGTGTTATACGTTCCTTCTTCTACAAACTTTTTAGAGCTAAATTTGGACTCTATGGAGACGCTAAGTGTGGATGCCATCATGCTAAGAGCGTTTGTTATCGCTATCTCTTTACTCTCTCCCTCGCCAAGAGCATAGAGCTTTGTCTGCGTAGTAAGTGGCGGGTTTGTGTACCATGACGGAAGCGCTTTTTTCTGCATAAGAGGTACCTCTTGCTTTGCAGTGCAACCCGCAAAAACAACCATTACCGCCAATAAAAGAAAAAAGAAACCTCTTCTCATTGCTTTAGCTGCTCCATCGCTTTTTTATGGCTTTGGATTAAATCATCGATTCTAAAATGAGCTGCATTGATCTCCTCTACAGGCTCTATGGCTAGCGCGTCAGCTCTTTTATAGTAGTTTTGCGCCTCTCCATAAACACCTTGTGCCTCTTTGACAACCCCTAGATTATAAAAAGCGACATAACTTTGCTGCTCTGTTGCGTCAACAAGCTCCGTTAAAAGCTCTTCTGCCTTATCGAGTCTATTTTGTTCGATAAACTCTAGCGCCAGCTCCAAAAGTTTCTCTTCTCTAGCATCATACTTCGTATCAGGGTCATCTAAAAGAGCTACTCTCATGTTGACGTAATGCGGTGTTAACTTAAAGATAAAATGCTCCGCTATGCGCTCTGCTAGCATCTGTCCCGCTGCATCAACTGTTGGGATAAAATGAGTATCGTCATCACAGTGCGTCCATATTGTAGATGCTGGAATACTCGCTGCATAGATAACATCTCCTTGTGCAACATCAACCATGCGAACTTCCGCTGCGAGCTGTACGTCACGTTTCGTGCACCCAACAAGATACTCCCTCATTCTTTCACATCTTTTATCCACACATCGCAAACGCTTCTCGTAGTAGTAGCTATCTCTTGCGCTAACGTTTGAAACACTTCCTGAAACAATCGCTTGAGCACCTATGAGGTTACCTACTGCTATGGCTTTTTGAACTTCTATCAAGCCACTGCTTTGGAGTTTTTGTTCAGCGATAATCTCATCAAAATCTTTTCTGCTCACAACCGTAAAGTACTGTTTGTTATCGATGGTTTTCTCGTACAGTTTTGTCTCGATTTTGCTAGAAACATCAAATTCATCATTTTCAAAGTAAGCTACACTCACTTTTTTTGTCGTTGCCGCACGGTCAATCTCTGCGGGTTGCAGTGCTTTGATGGTTACATGTTGCGTACATCCACTCAAAAAGATGCCAAAGACAAAAGCAAAAACTACCCACAAAACCATCTGTTTCATAATGCTACACCACCCGTTTTTTTACTAGTCGCATTATATAATTTTTGTGTACGTTTTTTCGCATCTGCTAGCGATGTTACCATGTCTTGCTCTATCTCTTTTATGAGTGGTTCATACCTTGTGGCATCCTCAACCACCAAAAGAACCATCAGCGCATCAAGTGATTTGACATCTTTTAGCTTTTGTAAAAAAGTATCACTCGGTTTTGTTTGCACAGATTTTTTTCTCTTGATTTTTCCGACTAAAAAACCTGCAACAAACGTAAGCACGTAGTAAAGATAGGCGCTATCAAAAACAAACTCCTTCTTTTGCACTACGTCAAGAAGCTCCTCTTTGGCAAAACCGCCCTCCACTTTTACATCCACCGCATCAAAAAAAAGCTTCTCTAACTTTTTTGTTTTAAGACTAAAGTACTCTATCTCTTGCTTTGGTATGCTAAAGCTCTTCTCTCCCACAAAAGCAAACTTCTGACTCCAAACTCCACTCTGCGCCTCTTTGGTTAGTTTTTGATTTAAAACCACATCCTCTGCAAAAATCTTGACACCCTCTATCTCAAACCTAAGCGGTTCAAGAGCTTCAAAGTTTCCATCGCCTTGAATCTTTATCTCCAAATGGTAAGGCTCATACGCCTTGACTAAAGGCTCTCTCTTTTTGACATCAAGTGCAAAATCCCCCACCAAAGCACTCGGCGTCTCCTCGATGAAAAGTTTAAAAACTTCCTGCTTCACAACTGTTTTTTTCGTATCCTCTTTTTTGACATTATCACGTCCGATAACCATCTCTTCGATAGACTCTCTACTTGTAAGCTTCATCAACGCCTCAAAAGCTATCTCTATCTCGCCTCCGTCTTTTGCAAAAAGAAGAAACTCATACGAACTTACCTTTTTGCCATCAACGATACTCTCATTTACGTGCAAGCTCTTCACACGAAACTTCTCATGCTCGCCGCTTGGGTTAAACTCGATGCTATAAAGCTCCGCACGGTCGCTAAATGCACATGTGTAGTGAACATAAATCGGCTCATTGACATACGCTTTTTGCTTTTGTATCTGCGCACTCCACTCATACGTCGTTGCAAAAAGCTCTGCTGAGACAAAGAGCATCAAAAGAAAAAAGACTCTACCAAGGTTTTTTTTCATCTACTCCCCTTTTGTTGATAAGCTCGTACTGTTTGGAGCTTAGTTTTGCTTTGCCACCTTCAAGATTGACTCCATTTTGCATCTCTGTTTTTTTACCGCTATCATCTGCGCCACTACTGCTTTGCGCACTTACTTGCATGTTTGAACCGCCCCCCTCTTTTGCTTTTTTGTTGCTTTGCTCTTTTTTTGCAAGTGCGGATTTCTCTTTTGCCTGCTGTTTTCCCGTACTCATCTCTTTTTTCTCGCCCGCCTCACGGATAAACTCCAGATTTTCATCCGCCTCTTTGGAGTAGAGAAGCGTTAAGGATTTTATGTACGCCTCTCTTGCCTTCTCAAACTCTTTGAGCCTGACAAGCGTGTTGCCTATATTGTAAAAAACGATAGATTTTATCTCTGCATCGCCAGACTTTACCATCTCAAAGTTTTGCATCGCTTTTTCATACTCGCCGCTTCTGTACAACTCCACCGCTTTGTTGAAAAACTCCATATTCTCATTTGCACTCGCATGCACTCCAAAGAGAAGCAAAAACGCCAAAACAAACCTCTTAAGCGTCGTCACACTCACTAAAAACGAGATGATTGCCAAAGCCACAAAATAGTAAAAAAGCTCAAGATTGCGCATTATCGTCGTCTGGCTTTTATGCTCTTTTTTACCTTGTGACACTAGCGCATCAAGCAGTTCATCAAAATCTTTTGTATAAACCCCGCCCGTCGCATCCGCTATCTCTTTTACCGCACTATTTTCACGGCTGACCACGATAGCACCAAGCTCATCTTTCATAAGCGTACCATCCTCTAGTCCTAGCGTTCCGCCCATAGTTGTGGCTGTCATAAAGATGTTCACGACAAGGTTGTTCTCTCTTGCAAAATGCGCCTCCGCCTCATAGCCCAGCTCATCCGCCCCGTCACTAAAGAGTACAACGGTAGCTTTTTTGGATGCGGACATCTTGCGTGCAAGTTTGAGTGCAGACATGACATCGCTTCCCTGCGTAATGATAAACTTCTCGTCCAAAGAGCCAAAAAGATGAAGCAAAAGCTCTCTATCTTCCGTGAGAGGAGAGAGGACGACCGCATTTGTGGTAAACCCTAAAACCCCAAATCTGCTCTTTTGTCCTGAATCTACCACTTTTTCAAGCATCTCTTTGGCAAACTCAAGACGTGTAGGCTCCAAATCAGAAGCGTGCATGGAGTATGATAAATCCACTCCGAGGATAACATCGCTTAAAAGCTGTTCAGATTTCAGAGGCTCTTGCTCTATAACAGGTCTGCAAAGTGCCAAAACAACAAAAAGAAAACTAAATATATACCCATAAGAGGTAACCCTTAGCTCTTTTAGGTTTACTTTGAGAAAGAGCGGCAGCAAAAGAAGCAAAAGCCAGAGATATTCAAGATACAGAAATTTCATTTTTGCACCCCTCTGTAGAGTAAAAAGAGCAGAAGTGCCGCCACACCGAGCAAAAACATCCAGTAAAAGTACTCTTTTTGCAGATACTCCCTGCTTTTTATCTTTGAAGATTCAAGCGTATCAATCTTCTCATAAACAGACTTTAGCTCTTTTGCCGAAGTTGCACTAAAGTACTCTCCGCCGCTCTCCTGCGCTATGGTTTGAAGCAGTGCTTCATCCGCCTCGCCCTTGTTTCCCATCCCGATAGTGTAGATTTTTATCTCCTGCTTTTTCGCTATTTTGATGGCATCTTTTGGCGAGATACTGCCGCTGTTATGCTCACCGTCGGTTAAGAGGATGATGATTTTCGTTTTGGCTTTGGAGTGTTTAAAGACTCTCACGCTCACACCAATCCCCTCGCCTATGGCTGTATTTTGCCCTGCCATGCCGTGAGTGAGGTATCCAAGCATCTCCACAACCATCTCTTTTTCATAGGTAATGGGCGAAGCGATAAAAGCAAAATCTCCAAAAAAAACAACCCCAAGGTTGTCCATCTCTCTCTTTTTGATAAACTCAGAAGCGATAACCTGCGCAATCTCAAAACGACTAAGTCGCTCCCCTTTGCTCACATCATTGTCAAAATCAAACCCAGAAGCATTCATAGAACCACTGCCATCAAGTGCCAAAACGATATCTTTTCCCACACGGTTATGCGGGTCAAGAGTGTCAACAACGATGGGAGAAGCAAGAGCAGCACACAAAAGTAGAAATATAGCCGCTTTAACAATCCATTCAAGTTTCAAAAGATTTTTTTTAGTAGAAAAAAAGTGCAGATGCACAAAATAGCGGCTCTTTAACTGTTCCCTGCATTTATACATACAGTAAAGAAGCGGGAAAAAAAGTAAAAAGAGGTACGGATACTCAAAGCTAAAAAAACTCATCTCTCTAAATCAACCCGCCCATAAGCCCAAAAGAGATAACGACAAGAAGCACAGAGACCATCTTGCGTATAAACTCTATAGAGACTTTTTTTAACACTCTGTTCCCGACAAGCGTCCCAAAAAAAGCTGCACCAATGGCAATCGCCACCATACTCCACTCTATAGTGACATCAAGCAAAAAACTCTCTTTATAAAGCATCATCCTCGCACCATCAACCATTACCGCAAGCACTACACCCGTTGCAACAAACTGCTCCTTTGTCAAACCCGCTTTTAACAAAAACATGCTTCTAAATGCGCCCTGATTTCCAGACAATCCACCAAAAAAACCGCTAAGCACCCCACCAAGAGGAAGCCATCTTTTATCTAATGCCGCTTTTGCAAAAAAAGGCAATGACTCAAACACAACAAAAAAGAGTATCAAAACTCCAATACTAAGCTTAATCGGGGTAATAAAAAAGTCTTTGTTGAAAAGCGTGTACTCATAAATCGGCTTCATGTCGGACAAAAAGCCCAACAGATATGCACCTAAAAAAGCAAAGAAAACCGCAGGCACTCCAAAGTAAAGTAAAACTTTTTTATCTGCATCTTTTGCTACTAAAAAAAACTTGAGTATATTGTTTGCAAAATGAACTACCGCCGTTATGGCAATAGCTATAGCAGGCGGGAAAAAAAGAGCTACAACAGGCATAAGCAAAGTACCTAGCCCAAAACCGCTAAAGAAGGTTAGGAGTGCAGCAAAAAATGATGCCAATGCTATTACAACAACTTCCACACTGCCTCTTTTTTGATAAATTTGTCACATTTTAACTTATTAAAAATAAATTTATTATTTCATACTAGCTACTCAACAATAAATCCAACTTGCTGATTGACATGGCACGCATTACAAGAGTTTTTTATATCATTATCTTTTTTTATTTTTGATTATATCATAGTTATTTTTTAGCAGCTTTCATACTACCTATTTTATTACTACACCGTTAATAAAGGGAATATGAATAAATAGCAATTTTGCAATAATTTCAAAACTTTGCCCTTTTTTCTTGACATTAAAATCTTATTTGTCTATAATTCGCGTCCACAAACACTAGGTTTGTAAATGTCTTGTTAGCTCAGCCGGTAGAGCATCTCACTTTTAATGAGGTGGCCGATGGTTCGAATCCATCACAGGACACCATTTTTTCGTTGTGGCCCCGTCGTCTAGCGGTAAGGATCCCAGGTTTTCATCCTGGTTACAGGAGTTCGATTCTCCTCGGGGTCACCAACACAAACACTTCATTTTTCACACTCCCCAACTCCAAGAATTTAATATTAAGAAGCTATAATTTCAATTTTAAAAATTAAATTTTTCATGAAAGCTACACTATGTTTTTACAACGATATATAGATTTTGTTACAGACCACTTTAAGAGCGTTTTGATTTTTGTAGCCCTTGCTACGGGGGTTTTTGGGTACTATGCACAGTATTTGAGTATTGACGCTTCGGCTGAGACGCTTTTGTTGGAGAACGATGTCGATTTGAAGTTGACGCGTGAAGTTCATGGGCGTTACATCAGTCCTGATTATCTCGTCGTTGCCTTTAGCCCTAAAGAGTATATGCTCTCTGAAACCAACATTGCGACCATCAAAGCACTTAAAGAGTCTTTGTTGCACATAAAAGGTGTCGAGAGCGTTACATCGCTGCTTGACGTTCCCCTGCTTGAGAGTCCGCCAATGGCAGTTTCAGAGGTTGTAAAAAATGTACGCACTCTTTCATCTCCTGATATCAACAAAACGATGGTGCAAAAAGAGCTTACCTCAAGTCCTTTGTATGCAAAAAATCTCGTAAGCGACGATTTTAAAACTACCGCTATTTTAGTCAATCTCAAAGAGGATGCCAAATACACCGAACTTCTTCAAAAACGAAATGTTTTTATAGAGTTGCAGCAAAAAAGAGAGCTTAACAAAAAAGAGAAAAAAGAGTATGAAGCGGCAAAAAAAGCGTTTAAAGAGTATGGTTACAGCACGAGGGATGAAGTACATCAACTCATTGAAAATGTGCGCTCTACCATCCATCCTTTTCGCAAAGACGGGGAGGTTTTCTTAGGTGGCGTTATGATGATTGCGGATGATATGATAGGTTTTGTAAAGAGCGATATCGCCATTTACGGAACGGCTATCATGCTCATTATGGTACTGATGCTTTGGGTTATTTTCAGACAAGTGCGTTTTGTGGTTTTGCCTATTTTGGTCTCTTTTTGTGCGGTCATTATCACAACAGGCATAAATGCGCTTTTGGGGCTTGAAGTAACGGTCGTCTCTTCAAACTATGTTGCGATGCAGCTCATAACCACGCTCTCTTTGGTTATACACCTAATTGTAAGTTACCGTGAAGAGTATGCGCTTTACCCACATTTTTCGCAAAAAGAGCTAATCGAGATTACACTCAAGCGTATGTCGGTTCCCTCTGTTTTTATTATTCTTACTTCGGTTGCGGGGTTTGGTTCACTGATGACATGCGACATCTTGCCCATTATCGATTTGGGTACGATGATGAATATCGGCGTAACTGTCTCACTGATTGCAGCATACCTTCTTTTCCCATCTATGATGATGCTGTTTCCAAAAAAAGAGCCTGTACTTACATTTGACAAAGCTTTTACGCTTAACACCATATTTGCACAAATCGTAGAACATCACGGTAAAAAAATCATCGTGATAGTAGTCGCAATCCTTGGTTTTAGCTTTGTCGGCACTACACAGTTGATAGTTGAAAACAGTTTTATAAACTACTTTAAAAAGAGTACAGAAATCTATCAAGGTATGCAAAAAATCGACAACAATCTAGGCGGTACGACACCTCTGGAGATAGTTATAAAATTCCCTGAAACAAAGAGCGAGGAGAAGGCAAAAAGCACAACCGGTTCGGATGAACTTGATAGTTTTGCAGATGAATTTACAGAGACGGATAATGATGCACAGTACTGGTTTACGGCACAAAAAATGGAGACGATACTTAAAGTGCATGACTATTTGGTCTCTTTACCTGAAGTAGGCAATGTCTCTTCGCTGGGAACACTCACAAAAGTCGGGCGCATCTTAAAAGAGGGGAAAGATTTTGACGGTGTTGAGTTGGCACTTATGTACAACGAACTGCCTCTTGAATTCAAAAAAATCCTTCTCTCGCCGTATGTAAACACCGAGTACAATGAGGCGCGTTTTGTAGTTCGCATAGTGGATTCCAACAAAGACCTTAGACGTAATGAGCTGCTTGAAAAAATCCAAACAGATTTAGAGACAAAAATCGGACTTAAAAAAGAGGAGTTTAAACTTGTAGGTATGATGGTACTTTACAACAACATGCTCCAATCCCTTTTTGACTCACAAATAGGAACACTCGGTCTTGCACTCCTCTCACTTGGGGCAATGTTTTTGTTTCTGTTCCGCTCTTTAAAAATAGCGGTAGTCGCACTAACCGTCAACATGGTACCCATCAGTGTTATTTTTGGAATTATGGGCATCGCAGGTATCCCTTTGGATATCATGAGTATTACCATCGCATCTATCGCTCTTGGCATCACCGTGGACAACACCATCCACTACTTCTACCGTTTTAGAGAGGAACTTACACATGACGGAGACTATATCGCTTCCATGCACAGAGCGCACGGAACTATCGCTTTTGGGATGTTTTACTACTCGCTAGCAACCATTGTAGGCTTTTTGGTTTTGGTAACTTCAAACTTCATCCCGACACTTATCTTTGGTCTTTTGACTGTTATCGTTTTACTTGTAGCAATCGTCTCAGATCTTCTTTTCTCGCCGCTTTTAGTGGTAACATTTAAGCCTTTTGGGGTAAAGAAATAGTAGAGTTCTTGCAAAACCCAAAAATTAGATTCCAAGTGACCAAAGGAAATACCCTTGTGGTACAAGCTTGGAATGACAAGATTTGTGAGTTTTCGTCATCCTAAACTTGATTCAGGATCTAGGTTATGCAAAAAAGAAGTCTAGTAGTTATTCGCTTGTTAAACTGTAGTTGATGGGGACACTTAGTGTCGTCTTGCTTGCAGGTTTTGGAAATTTTGTCGAGAGTTCTTCTATGGTTTTGATGGCTGCACGGCTTAAAATCTCATCGCTTGATTCCACCACTGTGATGTTATAAACTTTTGCATCCACATCTAACGTAAATTTCACCTTTACAACACCTACAATCCCTTTTTGTCTCGCACTTCTTGGATAGTATAGGTTCTCCTTTAAAAGCTCTACTATTTTTTGCGTATTGAGTTCATAATACTCTTGTTCATACGACTTCTCTTGAGGTTTTGGTACTGTTTTTTGTTCAGAAGAAACCTCTTTGCGTATCTCTTGTGCCACACTTTTTTGAGGCTCTACAATCATCTCGCTCTGTTGTACTTTTGCCTCATTGGAAGTTTGCTCTTCTTTTTTTAACTCTACTTTTTCCTCTTCACGCTTCTCTATCTTTTTTTCTACTATTTTCTCAACCCTCTTCTCATCTTTTACTCTCTCTTTTTTCTCTTCTGCTCTCTTTGGCTTGCTCTCTTGGGGCTGCACAATACAAACTTCCTCTTTAGACTGATGCTGCGCCGTCGTTTGTGATGCTGCTTCCATCATAGAGAGTTTTAGGGGGATTTTTAGTGGAATTTCTTGCTCTATTTTTGTATCGTTGTTGTAAAAAAACCAAACCGATAGCAGCAATGAACTATGAAAGATAAGAGAGAGAAAAAATGAGTTGCTGTATCTAATCATGGTGCATATAGTAACAAAAGAATTGTTACTAAGTGCTTAGCTTATACGAAATATAAGTTATATCGACCTTTTAAATTCCGGATACGCCTCTACACCGCATTCGTTGATGTCCATACCCATAAGTTGTGCTTCGTCATCTGCTCTAAATTTGAACACTTTGTTGATTGCCGACAAAACAACATAAGAAGATACAAAAGCAAAAACTCCAACTAAAAACACCCCTTTTACCTGCGCCATAAATGAAACCTCTTCTACAAAGATTCCGGCGGCAAGTGTTCCCCATATGCCATTGACAAGGTGTACGGAGAGCGCACCTACAGGGTCGTCCAGTTTTAACTTATCAAATACTGGAACAGCAAAAACAACTAACGCACCGCCAACAAGCCCGATAAATATAGGTGTAAATATGTCATAATGGTTTGCCGCCGCCGTTACGGCAACAAGCCCGCCTAAAGCACCGTTTAAAATCATCGTAATATCAAAGAGTTTGTAGCGAACATACATGATAAGCGCTGCGATAAGTGCACCTGCAAGCCCTGCTGTGTTTGTGTTCATGATGGTTTTAGCAACCATGTCCGCATTTGCAACACTTGAGATAGAGCCAACACTTCCGCCGTTAAATCCAAACCACCCTATCCAAAGCAGAAGCCCGCCAAGAACAACAAGCGGAATGTTGGATGCGGGGATAACCTTGATTTTTCCATCTTGATAACGCCCTCTTCTAGCGCCGATAATGATAATAGCCGCCAAGAGCGCCCAACCGCCTGTTGAGTGGATAACGGTTGAACCTGCTAAATCATACATCTCTATATCAAAAAACGTATCTTTGAGCATATCCGCACCCCAACTTACATTGACAACAAGAGGGTAGATAACCGCACCCATCACAAGCGTAAAAATAGCCAAAGGAATGATACGAACACGCTCACTTACCCCACCACTCATGATGTTGACCGTCTTACCCACAAAAGCCATCTGAAACATAAAAACAGCCCAGATACTGCTAGATGCACTCTCCCAACTGCCAAAAGCAAGTTGGTATCCAAAGAGCAAAAAGGCAAGAGAAGCAACGGCATAAATCATCACATTGGTAGTCAAAACAGAGGAGACGTTTTTTGTACGAACCAAACCCGCTTCAAGCATCGCAAAACCGGGAACCATAAAGATGATAAGCGTCATGGAAAACAGGATAAAAAAGGTGTCGATGATATACTTAAAATCAGCTTCTGACACATAAAATCCTTCAAAAAAAATTGAAGGAAATTATAACTTATAAAAGAGGAGTGGAGTTTTTTTAGTGATTAATTTTTAATCAGTAAATAGGATCATAAGGCACTTTGCAAATCTCGAAAAACTTGTTTTTCGTAGCTTTAGGGGGTTGCAAGGGACATCTGTCCCTGCCACTAAAACGGACGAGTTCGTTTTAGTGCGTAACATTACTAGATGGCTTCGCTATCAGTTTCACCCGTACGGATACGGATGATTTTTTCAATATCGCTTACAAATATCTTTCCATCGCCTATCTTACCCGTTCTTGCAGCTTCAACGATTGTCTTTACTACTTGATCCACATTTTCATCATTGACAACCATCTCCATCTTTATCTTTGGGAGAAAATCAACAACATACTCAGCACCGCGATAAAGTTCGCTATGCCCTTTTTGACGCCCATAACCCTTAACTTCGCTAACCGTCATACCCGTGATTCCGATCTCCGCCAAGGCATCTTTTACATCTTCTAATTTAAATGGTTTAATAACCGCTTCTACTCTTTTCATAATAATATCTCCAAATTTAGTTTAAAATTGTAACCATTTTTAAGGTTTTTATCAACTGCACAAATCAAAGATTGAGTGCTTTTTCTCCATGGATAGTCTCATCAAGACCTCTGCTCTCGCTCTCATCATCCACTCTTCCACCACCTGTTACAGCTGAAGCCACATAGTAAACCACCGCTGTAGCGATAGCACTATACACAATTGTAAGTCCTATAGCTTGAAACTGTTTTAGAAGTTGTGAACCCATCTCATACGCTTCTGGCATTGCGTATGGTACTATAAAAATCGCCGTTGCGACTGAACCCCAGATACCAACCAAGCCATGAATCCAAAACGCATCCAAAGAGTCATCTACTTTAAACATCCCTTTGAGTTTTGCAACACCCCAAAAGCCTAGCATACCGCCCACAAGCCCGATGATGATAGCACCCTCGACACCTGCTGTTCCAGAAGCTGGAGTGATTGCCACAAGACCTGCAACCGCTCCGGAAGCTCCACCTACGATAGTTGCTTTTTTATAAACGAACCACTCAACAACAAGCCATCCAAGGACACCGAGTGCCGCTGCAACATTTGTTACTAAAAACGCCGATGCCGCAACACCGTTTGCTCCAAGAGCCGAACCTGCGTTAAAACCAAACCATCCAAACCATAAAAGAGCCGCACCAAGAGCCACTAAAATCGGAGAAAAAGGCTTGATAGCCGCTTTGCCATAATCTCTTCTGCGTCCCAAAATCATAGCAACAACAAAACCTGCCACGCCTGCATTGAGGTGAACAACCGTTCCGCCCGCAAAATCTATCTCACCGAAGTTAAGAGACTCGCCTCCGCCCCACGCCCAGTGTGTTACCGGTGCATAAACCGCTACAACCCAAAGTGCCGCAAAAACCATATAGGTGGAAAATTTGACACGCTCAATCATCGAACCACTTGCGATGGCTACGGCAATGGCTGCAAATGTCCCTTGAAACGCTACAAAAAGAAGCTCCGGAATCGAGCCTTTGAGTGTCTCTGAAGTGATGCCAGAGAGCATCACTTTACCGCTTCCCATAATGTCCCCATCTCCAAAAGCGATAGAGTAGCCCACAACAACCCATACAAGCGAAGCCATAGCATACGCACCCAAACTCATCCCTATAGTGTTAAGCACGTTTTTTGAACGTGTCAAACCACCATAAAAGAGTGCCAACCCAGCTGGAGTCATAAGCATTACCAAAGCAGTAGCTACTAGCATCCACGCCGTATCACTGCCACTCAGCGCATCCTCTGCAAAAACAAAAGAGGGTAACAACAACATCACACCTAAAAGATATCTCTTCATCTTCTATCCTTTTTAAATAAATCTGCTCAAATTATACACCCTTGCTCTTTGGCGATGTGCATAAATATGATTAATTTTTAATCAATCACTTTTTTCTCTTTACTTTTCTAGCTTCTCTAAAAATTTCTCTCCCTTTACGAAATTTAAAGGGTTATTAAGATACCATCCGTGGAATTATTTTTAAATTTTATGAAGATTAGGTGTTATATATGAGCAACTTGCTAAACAGTGACAACGTACAAAGAATCAACATTGAAGAGACGCTTCAAAGCAGCTACTTAGACTACTCAATGAGCGTCATCGTAGGGCGCGCGCTTCCAGATGTGCGCGATGGACTCAAACCCGTTCATAGAAGAATTCTTTATGCAATGGACAAACTGAGCCTCTCTCACGGCTCAAAATTTAAAAAGTCGGCACGTATCGTCGGGGATGTTATCGGTCAGTACCACCCACACGGAGATACAGCAGTTTATGATGCACTCGTTCGTATGGCGCAAGAGTTCTCCATGAGAATGCAGTTGGTTGACGGTCAAGGAAACTTCGGTTCGGTTGACGGCGACAGTGCGGCGGCTATGCGTTATACTGAAGCTAGAATGACAAAATACGCGGGCGAACTCTTAAAAGATTTAGAGAAAAACACGGTCAATATGATTGACAACTACGATGCGACTACAAAAGAACCTGACGTTATGCCAACCCGTGTTCCAAACTTGCTCATAAACGGTTCATCAGGGATTGCAGTCGGTATGGCTACAAACATCCCACCGCACAATCCGCAAGAGATTATGATGGGGCTTAAAGCACTTTTGGCAAATCCTGACATTGAACTCTATGAAATCATGGAACATATCAAGGCACCAGATTTTCCGACGGGTGGGACGATTTTTGGTAAAAAAGGGATTATGGATGCCTATGCAACGGGTCGCGGTCGTATCAAAGTTCGTGCAAAAACGCATATAGAGCGTAAAGGAAACAAAGATGTTATCGTTATCGATGAGCTTCCTTATCAGGTAAACAAAGCACGTCTTATTGAAAACATTGCAGATTTAGTCAAAGACAAACTTATAGAAGGTGTTTCAGAGATTCGTGATGAGTCAGACCGTGAGGGTATCCGCGTTGTTATCGAGCTTAAAAAAGATGCGATGAGCGAAATCGTTCTAAACAACCTCTACAAGCAGACAAGCATGCAGGTAACTTTTGGTATTATCATGCTCTCTATCCTTAACCAAGAGCCGAGAGTTTTTGGCATAATTGAGATTTTAAAACACTTTATCAACCACCGTAAAACCATCATTATCCGCCGCACTATCTTCGACCTTGAAAAAGCAAAAGCAAGAGCGCATATCTTAGAGGGTCTTAAAAAAGCTCTTGATATTATTGATGAAATCATTAGAGTTATCAAATCAAGCAAAAATGTAGAAGAGGCAAGAGACAACTTAGTCACAGAGTTCGACTTTAGCGTTATTCAGGCGCAAAGTATCGTTGACATGCGTCTTGGAAGATTGACGGGCTTAGAGCGTGAGAAGATAGAAAATGAGCTAAGAGAGATTTTAGAACTTATCCTTTACCTAGAGTCTATCTTAAAGAGCGAAGAGGTTTTACACGGCATCATCGACCAAGAGTTTGACGAGATTCTCGCAAC
>DKFQ01000052.1:14768-16603 GCA_002452425.1 Sulfurimonas sp. UBA6792
GTTACAACTTATGAAGATGACTTTATAGAGAGATTCTTTACTTGTAACACTCACGATACACTTCTCTTTGTTACCGACCGCGGACAACTCCACTGGTTAAAAGTATATAAGATTCCTGAGGGAAGCAGAACAGCGAAAGGCAAAGCGGTTGTAAACCTACTCAACCTTGTTGCAGATGAACAGATTCAGTCCATCATCCCAACGACTGACTTTAGCGATGAAAAATCACTTGTCTTCTTCACAAGAAACGGAACAGTAAAGAGAACAAACCTAAGCGAATTTTCAAACATAAGAAGCAACGGCGTAAAAGCCATCCTTCTTGATGATGATGACAAACTCATCACTGCAAGAATCGCAGACCAGAGCATCAAGTACCTCTTTATCGTTACAAAACTTGCACAATGTATCAAGTTTGAGATAGAAAAAACTAGAGATCAAGGTAGAAACACAAGAGGTGTAAGAGGTATTAAGTTTAAACTTGATTCTGATGAAGTAGTTGATGCAAACATCATATCAAGCGATGAACAAGAGATACTTATAGTTAGCGAAAAAGGCATCGGCAAGCGAACAGATGCCGGAGAGTACCGCTTGACAAACCGTGGCGGAAGCGGTGTTATCGCTATGAAAATGACTCCTAAAACAGGCAAATTTGTTGTCGGATGTTTGATGGTCGATGAAGAGATGGATATGATGGCGCTTACAAAAGCCGGCAAAATGATACGTGTCGATATGCAGACTATCTCCAAATCCAGCAGAAACACAAGCGGTGTTTACATCGTAAAAGGTGATGATGTTGCAAGTGTTTCTCGCTGTCCAAAACAGTCCGATGAAGAAGAAGATGGCGAAGAGACTCTTTTTGATGCAAGCGAACTGGAATAGTAGTTGCTTAAACAAAACCAACAAACCCATGTCAGAGGACGAATTATGAGATATTCTGTACTATTTGCAATGCTTTTGAGTGCTGCATCACTCTTTGGAGAAGATAAAATCCTTGTTGTAGATACAACCGTTGTAGAACAAACAAATGCTGAAGTTGCAGCTGCAAAAGCGGAAGCTACTCAAGCAAAAGAGTTGGCATCACAAGCAAGAGCAGAGAGCCAAAGAACCATGGATGAACTCGCTCACGTAAAAGCGCAAAGAGAAGAGCAGCTTGCAACTATGGCAGCTCAGGAAGAGATACTAAGACAGAACAAATCGATGCATATCTCTGTGGTAGGGCAAGGTGTTGCACCTATGAACACTTCTTCTCCTGCACAAGCATATGCTCTTGCAAAAAGAGCGGCTATCGCTGATGCTTACAGAGCAATCGCTGAAAAAGTCAAGGGCGTTCGTATTGATGGTCAAGATACTATCAAAAATATGATGATGCAAAAATCAACGCTTCGCACGTACGTTCAAGCAATGGTTAGAAATGCTGATATTGTTGAGACAACATTTAAAGAGGGATNNTATGCGAAGTAGAGATGGAAATCGTCATTTCACACGCAGACTTTGCTCAGTAGTTCTCTTCCTCTTTCCACTTGCACTCAGTGCAGGTGAATACCTTATCTCCTACAAATACATCGTCAAAGATGCAACACTCTACAATGAGACACTTTTTATCTCACAAAGTATGAAAAAATGCAGCGGTACTCCACAAACAGAATTACTCCTTATTAGCGATGAAAACAGTGATTTAAAAAAAGTAATTGCTCAAAATTCAGCCGAATTTTTAGAATATATCCATAAGCTCGGTCTTCATGTTGCATACAACGATGTGACATCAAATCTTCAAAACAGCTCTACGACGACACTCACACTACAAACTACCTGCTTCAAAGTCGATTTTAATGATA
>DKFQ01000041.1:0-8021 GCA_002452425.1 Sulfurimonas sp. UBA6792
ATCTCTCTAAGGCGGCTTTTAGTTCGTCACGCCAGTTGATTTTGCCCTTTTTTGGTGTGTGAAAAAAACGCTCTATTGTCCCGATAACCTCGCCGCTTTGCATCTCCTCTTCAAACTTTGCATTGGCAAACTCTGCAAAAAGCTGCTCATCTTGAGCCTCTTCTTGTGCGTTTTGATTTTGCACATCATCTGGCGTGTCGGCTTCATACTCCAACTCATCACGCAAAATATCCTCTTTGAGGGCGGCGTAAATCTCCTCTGCATAAAGTCCGCTAAAACGCTTCGAGTAGTGCGCCTCATCGGGACGGACTAAGCCGTTTTGTACAAGCATATCGTTGATGGCATAGTCTGTTGCAAGCTGCCAAAGCCAACCGCTTCTACCGTTTTTTCTCGCCTCATGCGCCAAAGATGCGTGCATCGCTCCATTGGCAAAAACAAATTCCAACTGCTCTGAGGAGAGTTTTGCCAAAAAATCACTGTTATACTCAAGCGTGATGCCGTTGCTCTTAAAACTCTCTATGTCGTCGTTTAAGAGAAGTTTGAGCCTAGAAGCAAGCGTGCCAAAGAGGGGAAATCTAAGAAGAAGTTTGGCTTTGGCTTCTGAGATTTTTTGCTCTAAGAGCATCATTTACCCCAAAAGATAGGCAAATTTCTTGACCCACTCTCTAAATGCGTCGGAGTGTTCCATCGTTATACCGCTACGCTGCAAATCTTGCACTATCATCACGGCAAATTCGCTCTTAAGCCCAAAAGTGTAGGTGAGCAGATGTTCAAGGCGTGCGTCGCTTGGGTCTGCGAGATATGCGCTTACCACGCCAGAACTTAGGGCGTAAAGCACATCCACTTCATCACTGTACGCTCCGCTTCCGCTCTCTAAAATCGCTTCAATATCTGGAAGCTTGTTCATTACTTTTGTAAATGCCAAAAAAGAGACGCCGACATCTTTGCCAACCGCCGCACCGATAGCTTCAAGCAAAAGAGAGGGTTTGATACCTGCTTTTAGGATTTTATCTACATACTCCCAGCTTCTTGGCGTTGCAAAACTCTTGTTTTCGCTCTTTGCATCAAAGGTGAACAGATGTTCTTTTTTATAGGCGATGTAGGCGATGATGCGTGCATCCACACCGTTTGCGTAAGCCCACATACGCCAATCATCCACATGAACATCCATCTCAAAGTGGACAAATCTGTTCGCCAAAGGGCTTGGCATGCGGTATGTCACACCACGATCACCCTCACGGTTGCCCGCCGCCACTATCGCCCATCCTGAGGGAAGTTCGTACTCGCCTACTTTTCTGTCTAGTACGAGTTGGTACGCTGATGCTTGAACACTTGGTGGTGCAGAGTTTAGCTCATCCAAAAACAAAATCCCCTCGCCCTCTTTTGGCAAAAATGCAGGCGACGCCCAGAGTGCCGTGTGGCTCTCTTTGTCGTAAAACGGGATGCCTTTTAGGTCGGTGGGGTCCATGAGTGCCAAACGCAAATCGATAAAGCCAATGTTTTGCTCCTGCGCTATCTGCTTGATGATAGAGGACTTGCCAATCCCTGGTGCGCCCCACAAAAATGTAGGCACTTTTTGCGCTATAAGTGCAGTTATAGTCTCTTTGAGTTCTGTAATCGTCATACTATCCACCCTATATTTTCTTGTTGTATATATCTGCCAAAAGCGGGGTTTTCTTTGACCGTGCGTGCTAGCCTTGAGTCAAGCTGTAACTGGTACAAAAGCTCAACTGGCGTGCTTTTGTTTTGCGCCAAAGCTCTTAAAACCTCGATGTCGGAGGAGCTTGAGAGTGCCTCTAAAATCTCTTGCGGTGTGTTTGGGTTAGAGGCGACGGCGGCGTGATATGTACTCTCTTTGTACGCCTCTTGAAGTATCTCTGATGGAGTTGCGCTGTTTTTATAGAGCCTCTCTTGCAGTTCAAAAGAGCCAAAGGAGAGTAGTTTTTTCACCACCGCAAGAGTAATTTTTTCGTTGGAAGCAAGGGAGAAATGAACATCACCTGCATCAAGCGCAACAAGCCGCTCTTGCATCTGTGGGGTAAGCGTCTCGTTTTGGGCAAGATGGAGCGGTGCGACTGCCAAAAGTTTTTCAAAAAGTGCATCGTCAAGTTTGGCATAGCGTGCCAAAAGAGGAGCAAACTCTGGTTCTTTTAAAAACTTCTCAAGTAGCGTTTTTGAGAGATTTTCATTTTTACAGAGGGCTTCAAGCACGCTCGCATCGCCTGAGCCATAAAGAGCCGTCTGCATAGCCTCGTCACAATCATGACGCATTGCGATAAGCGTTTTGATTTTTGTGTTTGCGCTGTTTATTTTTTGCAACGGTTCAAGCTCCAAAATCGCACGGATTAGCTCCTGATTGTCCGTTTGTGCCAAAAGATGGATAAACCCAGAGGTCGCATACTGCACATTGTGATTTCGCTCGATATCTTTGTAAAATCGCAAAATAATCGCCGCACTCACATCACGGTTGTCATCATTTTCAAAAAAATCCTCGCCGCCCCATGCGTACATCTTGAGGAGTTTAAAAAAGAGCGCATCTTCTATCATGGAGTTTTGCAAAAAGGATTTGAGCCGCTCCTTGTTGCGGCTGAGTTTGAGCGACATCAAAAGTGTATTTGCGTCGATGTAGCGTGCTACTTCTCGTTCAAAAACATCTATGCTGACAAACTCAAGCGCACTCCCATGCTCATCATAAAGCGCACTACTCGCATTTTGCTCATAAGGCGTCATCATTTTTCCCTCTACAACAAGGGCAACATCATCGCTGTAACTGCTCACAACGCTGACCTTGTGAAACTTCATCTGCGAGGCAAACTCATCCATACTAAAAGCACGGCTTTTGCCAAAAAGAAGGATTATTTTGTTTTGTAGGTTTTGTAAATTCATGGGGTGATTGTAACCAAAAAGTTTAAAGATTGAAAATGATACTATTTAAACAGTCCAAAAGAGTTTTTTACAAAAGATGGGAGAGTTACATTAACCATTTTTAAGTAAAATGGCGCCATGAATTCAAAAAAAATATGGTCATTGCTGTTGTTGTTTGCGATAAGCTTCTCGGTGGTGCATGATTATACTTTTGCCGTTTTGGATAACAAACACTCCTCCATAGAAGCCTATGTAGCTGAACTTTCATCTCCAGTTATGGGAGAACAGGCAGATATGCTCTGCGATATTCATTTTGAATACCATGTTCCATATATATTTTTGGACAACCGCATTCCTTTTCATATCGTTGCTACAAAAAATGGTTTTTTTGCATATGATAAGATATTTATTTCATTAGACTACTTCAACTTTTTTAAACCCCCTATCGCATAATCCTTTTTTAAAACAAATTATTACAATATTGAAAATAAAAACTCACAGCTTTGCTTGTGATAAAAAAGGTAATTATGAAAACTTTTCTATTATTGATTATTCCGTTTATTGTTTTTGCTTCTGGCAAGATGATGAGCAACGCCGATTATTTGTATTTTAGAGGCATAGACAAACAGCCATTTGCACAACAAAATGAAAAAGCAAGATTATATGCTATAGATACGATAGGCGAAAAAAAAGCCCACGCTATAACTAAAGAGCTGACAGCAGAAGATGCTATATCTCTAAAACTCACTCACAGCGGCAGATATCTAATCTACAAAATAACGACACAAACTTATAGAGTTATACTCAATGCGCTTGATGGCACCGTTATAGGGAAAGAGCCGAAATGAAATCTCTACTTTTCCTACTCTTTTGCACCCTGTTTTTAAACGCATCAACGCTTGGCTTAGATGAGATTTTGCAAAAACTTAGAAGCGAACACCCTTTGGCAAAATCGATTCAATCTTTAGAGTTCGCAAACTCTTCACAAATCAAAGCTCTCTCATCAAGGGAAGCGACTAAACTTTTGGCTGATACAACTTATGCGAAGCCGCAAATAGAGAGTTCAGGATACGAATACAGCATCGGACTTGAACAAAACTTTATGAATCCAAATGTTAAAAACAGTATCGTTAAATCTGCCGCATATCAGGGCGAAGCCGAGATTTTAAGCCTAAAACATGAGTTTATGCTTCTGGAAAATGAAGTGCGTCTTCTTTACCATGTAAACTGTCTTGATAAAGAGAGCCTTGAGGAGTACAAGAGATCTTTTGAGGCTTTTGTTGAGCTATACAAAAAGAAGGAGAAAGCATATTCATTTGGAGAGATCTCCAAAAAAGAGCTTTTACAGCTTGAACTTGAGCTAGATCGCCTCAAAACTGAGTATAAACATTATGAGGATGAAGTAGAAGTCTCTCGTGCCGCTTTAGGATCTTTAGTTCTTTTGCCTCAATTTAGCGATAAGCAGCTTTACTGTCAAGATGCCCAGCAAGTCACAAAACAGCTTCTCTTTAACACTCAAGAAGAGTCTTTGCAAGAAGAGTCGCTAAATAAAAAAGTTCAAAGTATTCAGAGTGATTTTGATCGCTACAGTTCACAGTTTGACTCATTTACGCTTAGTGCGGCTTATCAAAATGAGATTGATGCCCATAGATTTGTAGTCGGCTTGTCAGTTCCGCTGAACTTTACAAGCTCTCTAAATGAAGAGAGCCGTGCAATGCTTATGCATAAAAAAAGTGCGATTATGCATGAAAAAGAGGGCGTTAAACTACAAAAAGCATCCCAAGCCGATATGTTAAAAAACCAACTTTTGCAATATTTTAAAGCGATACATGCAACAACTGATATGCTAAATAAATATGAAAACACCCTTATGCCTCTTATTGAGAATGCTTATACTCTGGGCGAAAGTTCGGCTATCGAGTATCTGCTATCCGGGCGTGAAATATGGAAGCTAAAAGAGGAGCTTATAGAGAAACGAAAAAACTACTATAAAACACTTTTTCAACTCTACGGCGTTTTAAAAATCAAGGAACAACTATGAAAAAAACAGCTATTTTACTACAGGCATTATTTAGTATATCACTCTTAGGGGACATTACGCTTACTCCCCAAGATGAGAAAAATTGGCAGATTCAAACCGCTCTGGCACAAGAAGTTACCCATGTGCCGCTGGATGAGTATATGATGAGCGTTACAACTCCGCCAAAGCTTCTTTATACGATTTCCCTTCCCTATGAAGCTCATGTTACAAGGCTTAATAAAGCGAATTTTGAGAGTGTCGGCAAAGGTGAAATCTTAGCTGAGCTAAGTGCTTCTGAGTGGATTGAAGCTCAAAAAGAGGTGATTGCGGATTCATTAGAGTTAATGCATAACGAGAATGAAGCAGCTCGTAAATCAAAACTTTGCAAAGAGGAGATTATTGCCCAAAAAGAGTGCCTTTTGGCAGATTCGGAACTTAAAAGAAGCAAGACAAAACTCTCTTCATCAAAAGCTCTGCTTAAAACTTACGGTGCAGATGATGAGATGATTAAGAGATTAACCAAAGAGCTTAGCGTCTCTTCAAGCATAAAGTTGGCATCACCCATAAAAGGGGTGCTTCTTGAAGTAAATGTCAAATCAGGAGATAACATATCTCCCTCAAACTCTCTTTTTGTTATAAAAGCCGAGGGTGAAAACTGGCTTGAGGGTGATCTTCCACAAGCAGTCGCAGATAGACTTAAGGCTTCTCAAGAGGTAATCATAACCATTGGCAGAAGCGAGATAAAATCAAAAGTATTGCTTCTCTCTCCATCGCTTAACCCTCTAAATCAGACTAGATATGTTCGTTTTTCGCTTCCAAAAGAGGCAAATCTTCTGGCTGGATTAAAAACTAAAGCTACGATTAGCATTGAGAAAAAAGCTTTTTTAATCAACAAAAATGCAATCATACAAGATGGTGAGAACTCGGTAGTTTTTATAAAAGATGCTCAAACATACCGCACTCTAAAAGTAGCCGTAATTGCCCAGAACCGCCAAATGTGCTATCTTGAGTATGACGCAGAGCTAAAAAAACCTATTGCGGTTAGCGCAACAAGCATATTGCAAAATATGCTCCAAAAAGGCGAATAATGAAAGGATTAATCTCTTTTTCACTTACGCAAAGACTTTTTATATCTCTGTTTGCCGTTGTGATTTTAGGGTTCGGCGTTAAATCCTATAACAATCTTCCCGTTGATGCTTTTCCCGATATTTCGCCCACGCAGGTAAAGATTATTATGAAATCAAGCGGCATGACGCCCGATGAAGTCGAGTCGCGAATTGTTATTCCTATTGAGATGGGAATGCTCGGTATTCCTCATCAAACTGTCATGCGTTCAACCGCAAAATACGGTATTTGCGATATTGCCATCGACTTTGAAGAGGGCACGGATATATACTGGGCAAGACAGCAAGTAACTGAGAGGCTAAGCGGCATCGCTGATGAGTTGCCTGCAAATCTAGAGGGTGGATTAGCGCCTATCAGTACGCCTTTGAGCGAAATTTTAATGTTTACTATTGAGTCAAAAACACTTGATTTAAGCGAAAAACGCTCTCTGCTTGATTGGGTAATTTCGCCGAAAATTCGCTCTATCAGCGGAGTTGCGGAAGTCAATGCGCTTGGCGGCAAAGTAAAGACTTATGAAGTCACCCCTAAGCTTGAAGCTATGCGCACTTATGGCATCACGCTAGAGAAGCTTATAGCAACGCTTGAAGAGAATAACCTAAATGACGGTGCAGGGCGTCTCACGCAGGGAGTAAACAGTATTCTTGTACGCAGTGTCGGACGTGTCAACGACATATTTGATATTAAAAACCTAAGTGTTGCTTCTGTCGGTGGCAAAGTAATCTCCATAGGCGATGTGGCGGATGTTAAAATAGGATATCTCAGCAGAGCAGGCTTCTCTACAAAAAACGCTCAAGGAGAGGCTGTTCAGGGTGTTGTACTGGGACTAAAAGGTGCAAACACCTCAAAAGTGCTTCAAGAGGTAAAAGAGAAACTTGCAGAAATGGAATCTTCTCTCCCCAAAGATACAAAAATAGATATTTTTTATGACCGTTCCACTCTTGTCAATCTGGCGACCGATACTGTAAAAAGCTCATTGCTTGAAGCAGTTATACTGATTGTCATAGTGCTTTTACTTATGCTTGGAAATTTTGCTTCAGCCCTTAGCGTAGCGCTTATTTTACCTTTTGCCCTGCTGATGAGCTTTATAGCTATGGATTACTTTGGACTCAGTGCCAACCTGATGAGTTTGGGCGGTCTTGCCATCGCTGTTGGTATATTGGTAGATTCAGCCGTTGTTATGGTTGAACATATAACGGCAGAACTTGGAAATCCAAAGCAAAAAAATGAGAACAAAGTACATATTATTTACAATGCCGCTCTTGAGATGGCACCCTCAATAGTTACGGGAGTGCTTATCATCATCATCGTATTTATGCCGCTTTTGACGCTTGAGGGACTTGAGGGAAAGCTCTTTAAGCCCGTGGCTCTAAGCATCGTATTTGCTCTCTTTAGCTCTCTAATCCTCTCTCTTACGCTTATCCCAGTAATAAGCTCATTTATCTTAAAGATTCGCAAAGACAAAGAGTCTTGGCTGATAAAAGCACTTTTAAAGGGGTTTAAACCATCTCTTGACTTTGCCATAAAACACTCTACGGCAGTGTTTGTAACGGTATTTCTTCTCTTTGGAGGCTCGCTGTATCTTGCTTCAAAAACGGGAAAAGCATTTATGCCCACGATGGATGAGGGAACTTTGATTGCCATGATAGAGTCCCTGCCCTCCATCTCTCTTGAAGAGAGTATCGAGTTAAATAAAAAAATCCAAACCAAACTTATGTCCGATGTGCCTGAAATTTCATCTATCATTGCAAGAACCGGTACGGATGAGTTAGGACTTGATCCCATGAGTTTAAACGACACAGACACTTTTTTCATACTAAAGCCCATGAAAGAGTGGCGTGAGCAGTCAAAAGAGTGGATGAAAAACCAAATAAGAGCCTCACTTGACTCTATGGTAGGCGTTGAATATGTATTTACACAGCCTATTGAGATGCGTGTATCGGAGATGCTCACGGGAGTACGCGGCGATTTGGCAATCGACATCTTTGGAGACGACCATAATGAACTTGAGAGA
>DKFQ01000041.1:8038-10182 GCA_002452425.1 Sulfurimonas sp. UBA6792
AGCAACGAAGGAATCGAATACTTTGAGCTAAGTTTCAACCAACAAGCTCTGGGTCATTACGGAGTAAGCGAGAGAGAAATTGCCGCTTTTATGAAAACAATGGTTACGGGCGTGCAAGTGGGCATCGTTCAAGAGGGTATGCGCCGCATAAAGCTGATGGTAAAAGGTGAAGATGTGATGCACAACTCGCTAAGTGCGTTAGAGTCACTCCACTATGTCCTAAAAGACGGCACAAGCATCTCTTTAGCCAACTTGGTAACATTTACAAAAACGACTGGACCTGTGCAGATAGAGCATGAAAACGGTTACCGCAAAACAGTTGTACAGAGCAATGTGGAGGGAAGAGATTTAGTCGGTTTTGTTGAAGATGCAAAAGCTCAAATCGAGCAAAAAGTTCAGATGCCCGCTGGTTACTACTTAACCTACGGAGGAGAATTTGAGAACCAACAAAGAGCTGCCTCAAAGCTGATGATAATTATTCCCATCGCACTTTTACTCATTTTTATCCTGCTCTTTGTCTCATTTAACTCCATCACGCAAGCCATGCTGGTGCTTATAAATGTACCTTTAGCACTTATCGGAGGGTTTGCGGGACTCTATATAAGCGGCGAGTATCTATCCGTTCCTGCCTCAGTCGGATTTATTGCCCTGCTTGGTATCGCCGTGCTTAACGGTGTCGTTTTGGTCAACTACTTTAACTATCTCGTTCAACATGGCTATGAAGTCATAGATGCCGTAAGAGAGGGAACTCTCAAGCGTTTTCGTCCTGTTCTTATGACGGCGACCATCGCCGCACTAGGTCTATTGCCAATGCTCTTTGCCACAGGACCTGGATCAGAGATCCAAAGACCGCTTGCAATCGTAGTTATAAACGGCTTGATAAGTTCAACACTCTTAACCCTAATAGTGCTGCCACTGCTCTATCTTAAGTTTACTAACACTTCAGATATAAAAGAGTAGAGTATTAAAAAACTCCCACACATCATGTGCGGAGTTTAGTGCAGGTTTGTTATCTTTATGGGATGCTCTTTAAGAGGTTTTGAAAACTGTTTTTTTTAATTAGCTACAATCTTCAAACACAACCTTAGCCGAAGGAAAAACATGAAGATATATGCACCGTGGGAGAAGGCTTTTAACAAAATCGCCACTCCTTTTGAACACTTTATCCACGCGCAGACGACGACGGGTATCATCTTGATGAGCATGACCATCGTTGCGCTTGTGCTGGCGAACACTCCGCTTTATGATGCTTATATGCACTTTTTTCATACCTCCATTGCGCTACAAATCGGGGAGTTTACGCTCTCGCACTCTATCCACCACTGGATTAACGATGCGCTTATGGCGGTTTTTTTCTTTATCATCGGACTGGAGATAAAACGGGAGATTTTAGTCGGTGAGCTCTCCAACATCAAAGTGGCGATGTTGCCCATACTTAGCGCCATCGGCGGGATGATATTTCCCGCACTTATCTATAGTGCCATCAACGGCGGCGGCGAGGGAAGCAACGGTTGGGGCATTCCAATGGCTACAGATATCGCTTTTGCCATCAGTGCGCTTGTGCTTTTGCGAAACAGAGTCTCCACATCGCTTGTGACATTTTTGGTCGCTCTTGCCATTGTGGATGACCTTGGAGCAGTTATCGTTATCGCACTTTTTTATACAAACGAAATCCATCTCTCATGGCTTATGATGGCAGGAGGCGCATTTTTAGTGATGGTTGCGCTCAACCGTTTTGGTATCCATGCGGTGCTTCCTTACTTTGTCGTGGGACTTTTTATGTGGTTTTTTATGCTCGAATCGGGTGTTCATGCGACTATCGCAGGGGTAATCGCCGCATTAAGCATCCCCTCCAAGCCAAAATACACACCGACCTCTTTTACCGCTCACACCAAAAATCTCCTTGACGAATACGACAACTATCCAGTTGCTACGGACAACACGATGCACGAGAGACAAAAAGCGATTTTGCAAAACATAAAAGACAAGATAGACGCCGTTGGTTCTCCATCCGCACGCCTTGAACACTCGCTGCATCTGCCTATCAGTTTAGTCATCATCCCGCTTTTTGCTCTTGCAAACGCTGGCATCGCTATAGATTTCTCCTCTATCAATGAATCCATCACACAAAATGTCTCTTTGGG
>DKFQ01000054.1 GCA_002452425.1 Sulfurimonas sp. UBA6792
GCGGAGCAGGGATAGCAGAACACATCCACATGCATCTCGTACCAAGGTGGGAGAGAGACACAAACTTCATCACCGCCATCGGAGAAAATAGGGTTTATTCGACTGATTTTGAGAAGATATACCAAAAAATCAGAGGTTTAGTTCAAAAGTATATTGGGTAGAAATTTTATGCTATAATCTATCTTTTAAAATAGATAAAATATATTTAAATAGTTTAATTTATCTAAAAGGATATATTATGATAGAGCTTATGAGTCCACATGAGATAGCTTCTGAGTTTGTACAGATTATAGAAAAAGAGCGTATTAGACAAGAGATAAGGCAAAAAGACCTCTTTGATGCAACGGGTATCTCATCTTCTGCCTATGCAAAGTTTTTAAAAAATAAAAACACATCTTTTGAAAATATCATCAAACTTCTTGTAGCACTTGGGATGCATGCCAACATTCAAGGGCTGTTATTTAGTCAAAAATTTGCTTCCATCGAGGAGATTCGAGAAGCTAAAGCTAAAAAACGCAAACTTAGAGTTAAAAAGGCAAAAGATGCAAACTAAATTCACAGAGATTGATGCGTTTGTTTACGGTCAAAAAATCGGCACGCTTATTTACCATCAAGGTGCTATCTACTTTGAGTATGATGCATCGTTTAAAAAATCTTCCATAGAGATTTCACCGCTAAAACTTCCTCTTGCCAGAACAACAGGGGTTTATACAAATCCAGATAATTTTTATCTTTATGGCGGATTGGCAGGTGTGTTTTTTGATTCGCTTCCCGACAAGCATGGAATGGCTTTTATAGATACCTATTTTTCAAAAAAAGGTCTTAAGCAAAACCAGATTACACTTTTGCACAAACTGGCATTTATAGGTGAGCGAGGGATGGGAGCCATAGAATACCGCCCCAAAGAGCATGAAGATAATCAGAGTGTTTTAGATGTATTGGACGCAAAAGATGCCTATGAGAGTATGAAAAAGATTTTAAACGATAAAGATGAGATAAGCTCCATAGAGAGTTTTATGAACATTATCGACAGTGTCTCTCCGCTTGGCGGCGGCAGACCAAAGATGCTCATTACCTACAATCATGAAACCAAAACGCTAAAATTTAACACAAAAACCATACCTCATGGATACAAAAGAGCTATTATAAAGTTTGATGAAATCTACTATGAAAAGGAGAGCCTCAATTTTACAAAACTAGAGTATATCTATATGCTTATGGCAAAAGAGTGCGGGATTATAGTACCGCCTATTTACTTGCATGAAGAAAATGGGGAACACCATCTCATAATAGAGCGGTTTGACAGAGATGCTGATGATGAGAAGTTGCACATCGCTACCGCATCGGCTCTTATGCACATTGACATCTCAGTGCCTCAAAGCAGTTCGTATGAGCAGTTGTTTGCGCTTACAAGAGCGCTTTGCAATAGCCAACTTGAGATTGAGCAGCTATTTCGTCGCATGCTCTTTAATGCGCTTTCTTATAACTTTGACGACCATACAAAAAACTTCTCGTATATCATGGATAGATTTGGCAAATGGAGGCTTTCTCCAGCTTACGACATAACCTACTCTAAAGGGTTGGCAACACAGCACATCACTACCATCAATGCTAAAGGGCTAGATTTTACAAGAGATGACTTTTACGCCATTGCACAAAACCAGAGTATCAAAAAAAGCAGAGTAGATGCCATGCTTAGAGAGATTTTAACAGTGTTAGAGTCATTTCAAGAGCGTGCCAAAGCGATAGGGATAGATGCTAAAACCATCAAAGAGTGTAGTGATGATATGCAAAGACAAAGAGAGCTTTTAGGTTTTCCTTATTGATACAGGCATGTGCAAAGCTCTCAAAGATGAACGATGTGATAAAAGAGCAATACAGAAAAGCTCTACTAAAATACCACAAGCTCGATACGCTGGCGATGGGGGAAGCTTTGAAAAAATTAATGAAGAGTACTGTTTTTTTTCAATATTGACAATAATCATTCTAAAAGCTATAATTTACTAAAAGACAACAAGGAGCTTAAATGACAACAATAGTTGGTATTCGAGATTTGGCAAGAAATATTGATAAATTGCAAATGTATGATTTTGTTGATATAGAAGATAAAAAGACTCATGAGTATAAAGGTCTTTTTCTCTCTCCCTCTTATGCCAAAGAGTTTAAAGAGTATTTGGAGAAAAAATCACAAAAAGAGAAAGAAGAGAAGCTCTCAAGACTTAAAAAGTATGCAGGTAGCGGCACGATAGACGACAAATATGCCAACCTCTCCTCAAAAGAGATAAAAGAAGTAGTTGTGTTGGAAAAAAACTCATGAATAGGAAAATCTTTTTAGATACAAATGTCGTCGCTGACATAATCGATGCTGCAAGAGCAGGGCATCAAAAAGCTATGGAGCTTGTAGAAAAAGCCATCTACGATGATGTTGTACTGTGCCTAAGTGAAGATATATTGACAACACTTTTTTACATTTCAAAAGAGAAAGTAAAAACGTTGGAATTTTTTAAAAATGTTGTTTTTGTGGATTGGGAGATTTTAAATTTTAGCAAAGAGACACTTTATGAGGGTGTAGAACTTGCACAAAACGGCAATTTGGACTTAGAAGATGTGCTGCAATGTTTATGTGCGAAATATGGCGGATGCATGGCTATCGTTACAAATGACAACAAATTTTTTGATTGCGGGTTGGAGTTTTTTAGTGTAGAGCAGTTTTTACATGCTCCTAAAGCCACCCTCGATTTTTAAAGTAAATAAGCGGTATAACTCCCGAGAGTATCATCGCACCCAAAGAGAGTGGGTAGCCTAGCGTCCAACCTAGTTCTGGCATAAAATGAAAGTTCATTCCGTAGATGCTTGCTATGAGGGTGGGTGGCATAAGGACGACGTTTGCGACTGTGAAGAGTTTGATGATTTTGTTCTGTTCTATGCTTGTTTGTGCCAAAAAGAGGTTTTGGAGGTTTTCAAGCGTGCTGTCGTTCATGGCGATAAACTCGACTAGAGAGTTGATGTCTCGCATCATGATAAAGAGGTCTTCTTTGATGGTTTGAGGCGGTTTTGATGATTTTGCCATGGCAGTTAGAATGCGTCTTTTGTCAAAAATTCCCTGTCTGATTTTTAGAGTAAACTCCTGAAGCGTTGCTATCTTTTTGAGTGTTTCGGTGGATTTGACATCTGATTCTAGGAGCAGTTTTTTTCTTATCTCGTCACTCTCTCTTGAAGCGTACTCAAGCAAATCGGCATCTTGGTCAATGCGTATATCAAAAATCTGCATAAAAATCTCATATCCGCTACCAAGCTCTTTTTGGTTTTGCGCAACCATTTTATGCACGGTCTCAAAAGTTCTAAGTTCACTCTCGCGGATAGTAAAGAGAGTGTTTCCTTTGATGACGAACCCCACGCTCTCGTTGTAGTGTCCTTTAGCATCTTTGACAAAAAAGAAGGAGATAAAAAAGTAGGAGCTAATGGTGATGGTCTCGTTATCTTCCCAGTAGCGCGAACTCAGCTCGATCTCTTCACGCTCAAACTTATCTGGAACATCCACGCCAAACATCGCCTCGACCTTGTCAATCTCCTCTTTTTTTGGCTTGAGCATATCGACCCAAAGAACATCTTTAAGCTCTCCTCTGCTTTGCATCTCCTCAAGTGTCCATACTTGAAACTGCTCTTCTTGCCGTGTATAAAATCGTACCATCTGCCCGCTCCTCACTCTCTTGCTATGCAATTGTAATCCTATTATCTTAAACTTGCAAAAAATAAAACGGAAATAAGATGAAAAAAAAAGAAAAACCGCAAAATACATTTGTAAATGATGCTTTTTTAGCAGAGCTTTTTAAGCGTTTGCTTGATTTGAGAGAGAAAATCATGGAGGGTATCGACCCAAAGGTGAGTAACATTTCGCTTCAGAATATGAAGCAGTATCTCAACTTACGTAAACATGATTTTTCGCATCTTCAAGATAACCTTACAAAAGTGGGGCTATCATCTTTTGGGCGTTCGCAGGCGCATATAGAGGCGAGTGTGGATGTGGCACTCAAGATGCTCTCTCACGCTCTTGGGCATGATGTGGCACTTAGCGAGCCGCATTTAAGTTATGAGGCGTCACACGCCATCATGGATAAAAATGCTACGATTTTTTCCTCTTCAAGCGATAAAACAAAGATTATGATAACTGTGCCATCAGACTACAATGAAGTAGAGGATTGGTTTGGGCCACTTTGCGAGGAAGGGGTGCATCTCTTTCGTATCAACACGGCTCATGATGATGTAGAAGCTTGGGCGGACATGGCAAGAGAGATAAAAGAGGTCAAAAACGCTGCACCAAAGATTTATGTTGACCTTGCGGGTCCAAAAATCAGAACCATTTTAGATAAATCCAAAAAAGATGAGAAGATAAGAGTTTTTTATGGCGATAAAATCCTCATCAAAGCAGCCGCACCAGAAAAAACAAAAGCAAAAAAAGGGCGTTACAAAGCAGTCATCGGATGTACTCTGGAGCGACTTGGGAGCATAACAAAAGTCGGCGATGCCGTGTTTGTGGATGATGGCAAAGTGCAGTTGATGGTTGAAGAGATTAACGGAGAAGATATCGTCTGTGTAGTTATGAGCAAGGATGAGAAAGGGAGTAAGATAAAAGATGAAAAGGGCATAAACTTCCCAAACAGCGACATATCCCTAAAAGCAATCAGCGTGCGTGATAAAGAGATTTTATCGAATATCTGTGAGTATGCCGACATTATCGGTATCTCTTTTACGCAAAGTGCGGATGATATTTATGAGCTTATAGGCGAGTTGGAGGCTCTTGGAAAGTGTGGCGAAGTGGGAATCGTTGCAAAGATAGAGACAAAAAAAGGTGTTAAAAATCTTCCATTAATCCTTGAAGCTCTCATCAACTACGGCAACTCGGGCATTATGATAGCACGTGGAGATTTAGCCATAGAGATAGGGTTTGATAATTTAGCCACGATGCAGCAGGAGATTTTAGACCTTTGTGCAGCAGCGCACATGCCTGTTATCTTAGCGACGCAGGTCTTGGAGAGCAAGATGAAGACAAATATCCCAAGCCGTGCAGAGATTTCTGATGTTGCTTTTGCGCATAAAGCGGAGTGTGTGATGCTCAACAAAGGACTTTACACGCTTGAGACAGTCAAGATTTTAAAGACGATTTTTTCGCAGATGGATCTTGTGTTTCGTAAAAACAAACTTCTTTATAATGCGAGTTTTGAGTGGAAGTAGTAAGGAAATGGAGCTTTAGCCCCGTTAGAAACACTCTGTTTGTTGTAGCAACTAGGCAAGGCCAAAGCCTCGCTTCCAGATTGAATGAAATATCGCTTTCAAGCCAATCTTAGGATAGTGGATGTAAAATGGGCGTAAAACAAGATTAGGAAAAACAGATGAATCTCTTTTCGTACGATATCAATGAAAAATTCAAAAAAAGCGTTGCCTACTTCTCTATGGAGTTTGCAATTGAACAGTCGCTCAAAATCTACTCAGGCGGGCTTGGCTTTTTGGCAGGTTCACATATGCGCAGTGCGTATGACCTTAGACAAAATGTGGTTGGGGTTGGGATTTTGTGGAGTTTTGGTTACTATGACCAGTCACGCAATGAAGACAGAACGCTCAAACCGCACTACACACGAAAGTTTTACTACTTTTTAGAAGAGCTTGAGAAAAAAGTGGTTGTAAAGATAAACAATGTGGACGTCACAGTAAAGGGCTTTTTGCTTCATTCAGAGGTTTTTGGAACAGCTCCTGTTATCTTGCTCTCCACCGATACAGATGAAAATGACTACCTATCACGAACCATTACCCATAAACTTTATGACGGCAACCAGCGTACCCGCGTGGCTCAGGAGATAGTTCTTGGCATCGGCGGAGCAAAAATGCTTGAAGCCATCAACCATAAACCCGATATCTACCATATGAACGAGGGGCATGCGCTGCCGCTTGTTTATGAGCTTTATGGCAAACTCGGCGATATGAATGAGGTACGCAAACATGTAGTCTTTACGACACATACGCCCGAAGCGGCAGGAAATGAGACGCACAATATCAACTTCTTGCATGAGATGGGATTTTTTAACGGTTTGGATTTACAGCATGTCAGAACGCTTAGCGGCTATGAACACGACGACCATTTTAGCCTTACTGTGGGCGCGCTAAGAAGTGCAAAGATAGCAAATGCCGTTTCAAAGATTCACGGCATTATTGCCAACGAGATGTGGTCGGGTGTGGATGGACGATGTGAGATTATCTCCATCACTAACTCGCAAAACAAGAAGTACTGGACAGACAAAACGCTTATCAGAGCGCTTGATGAGCATGAGGATTATGAAGTTTTGGCACGCAAAAAACACCTTAAAAAAGTGCTTTTTGATGAAGTGGCAGACCAGACGGGCAAGATGTTTGACCCTGAGGTGCTCACCATCGTGTGGGCTAGAAGATTTGCGGAGTATAAAAGACCTGGGCTTCTCAAGTACGACTACGAACGCTTTGTAAAACTTATAACAGACACACAAAAACCTATCCAAGTTATCTGGGCAGGAAAGCCTTACCCGACCGATTATGGGGCGATAGAGATGTTTAACGAACTTATCCAGATGAGCCACCACTTTAAAAATATGGCGGTACTCATCGGGTATGAACTCTCTTTGTCAAAACTGCTCAAACAGGGAAGCGATATATGGCTTAACACGCCGCGCATCACCCGTGAAGCAAGCGGAACAAGCGGTATGACGGCAAGTATGAACGGCTCTATCCACTTCTCCATTGATGATGGCTGGAATCCGGAGTTTGCAAAACATGGCAAAAACGCCTTTACTATCCCACCGCTTGACTACAAGCTTCCAAACAACGAACAAGACAGAATCGACAATAAAAATATGATGGATATCTTAGAACAAACCATCATCCCAACCTACTACGATAACCCAAAAGAGTGGGTAGTTATCATGAGGAATGCGATGACGGATGTGGAGATAGAGTTTGACTCTGGGCGTATGGCTACGGAGTATTATGAGAGAATGTTTAACATTTAAGGAGAAGCTATGGCATTTGCGATAATGTGTTCAGGCGGCGATGCACCAGGGATGAACCCTGCCATCAAAAAATTTGTTGATTATGTCTATAAAAAAGGGGAGATTCCCTACCTTATCTATGACGGACTAGAGGGGCTGATAGATAAAAAGATAAAAAGAGCGACCCATTCGGATGTCTCTGGCATCTTGCACAATGGGGGAACGATGATTCGCTCTTCAAGGTCAAAGCGGTTTTTTGAACATAGTTACAGAATGCAAGCCTACTACAACCTCAAAGAGTTTGACATCACAAAACTTGTCGTGCTTGGCGGCGATGGCTCATTTAGGGCGATGGAGAAGTTTAGTTCGGAGTTTGATATAAACTTTGTCGG
>DKFQ01000156.1 GCA_002452425.1 Sulfurimonas sp. UBA6792
TAAGGTCGCACTGGATGCAAAAGAGGTCTCTTACCCGTTTATGGCATATCTTCCTTTGATGCTCTGGATATTTCTGGACTCAAATCTTTTTGAAACACTTTCTCGGCATGAAAATATAGATATATGGTCGAACTACACTTTTACTATTATCGTGTTTCATCTCTTGGGGTTGGTTGCGGCGTATTTTATAAAAGCCTCAAAACCAAAAAAACATCTCTTTATCGGACTTCTGTTTTTTGGAAGTTACGCACTCTCCTACCTTGAGGCGAGTTTTATGTTAGCTATGCTTTACCCTTTTACCATCTCCTACTATAATGTGGTAGTATTTACGGTGCTTAGTAAAGAGGTGCGTTTGGCAAAACTCTCTTTTATGATGGTATTTGTCGGTTGGATTGCGTCGGGTGCAGGTTTGGCTTTGGCACTCTCGAGATTATTACATTAGAGTTCTTGACAAAATAAAAACTAAGCGAACGATTCTGCAACGGAAGGGTCACAACAAGCAAAGCGGTTGTGGGGCACCCACCGTGAAGCCTTAGTGAGTCTGTTTTTTATTTTGTCAAGAACTCTATTAAAGGATAAAAAATGAAAAAGATAGTGTTACTGTTTCTTATAAGCATAGGGCTTTTCGGAGCTGATTTGAACCTCAAAAACGGTTCTGTTGCGGCACATACCGAGATGCTTATGGATAAAACGATTGACCCTCTCAACAACGCCCTGCAAGCGCAGATAACTATACAAAATGGCGATATCACAACCATGCAAGGAAAGTTTTGGGTAGAGATGTCGCTTTTTAAGAGCGATAAAAGCGATAGAGATGAGAGCATGTATAAGGAAGTAGAAGCACTTAAGTACAAACTTGCAACTTACACGATTTCAAGCGTTACAAAAGTTGACGGCGATACTTATAAGATAAAAGGCAAGCTTGATTTTCATGGAGTAAGCAAAGAGCTTGAAGCAAACGCAAAGATAACTGCCACAAATTCTGAAGTTACACTGGATGCAACCTCAATGATTTTAGTAAGCGAGTATGGTATAAAGATGCCTTGTATGGTTTTTATGTGTGTTCGTGACCAAGTTGACTTGCGTGTAAAAGCCTCGTTTGAGATAAGATAGGTATAATTTTGCCATCAATTTTTTAAGGATGTAAATGTTCAAGTTTATTATAGTTGCTTTTTTTATTTTGCTTCAACTAGAAGCGAGTACGGACGAAGCACTTAGGGCGTTTAAGGCACAGCAGTATCAAAAGGCGTTTGAGTTGTACCAAAAGAGTGCATTAGAGGGTGATGCAAAGGCACAAAGCGCACTTAGCTATCTTTATGCAAACGGTTTAGGGACTCAAAAAGATATCAAAAAGTCCATAGAGTGGCTTGAAAAATCAGCAAACAACACAAATACAAATGCACAGTATGATTTGGGAATGTTCTATCTTAACGGAAACAATGTCCCGCAAGATAGTAAAAAAGCTCTTGAGTTTTTGACAAAAGCATCTGAGCAAAATCATGCAGATGCACAGTATAACTTGGGGCAGATGTACTACAAAGGCGATGGAGTAGATCTCAACATCTCAAAAACAGTCGAACTCTTTGAAAAAGCTGCAAACAACGGACATAAAGCGGCACAGCAAAATATAGGGCATATTTACATGCATTTGTTGAACTTTGATGCAGCGTCCCAATGGTTTGAGAAGAGCGCGGCAAAAGGAGATGAGAGTGTTTACTACATCCTTGCGCAAGTCTATTGCGAGCTTGAGCAGTTTAAAAAAGCAAAAGAGTGGGCACAAAAAGCCATAAACAACGGTAACAAAGAAGCCGAACTTCTCTTTAAAAAGTACGATTTACAAAAATATTAGAGCGGTATAATTTTATATCCGGAGCCATAGATATTGTGGATAACTCCCTCCGGAAGTTTCGCGCGTAATCTTTTCATAAGAGAAGTGACCGCGTGAACCGAAAACTCTTTTTCACCTTTCTCTTCATGCAGATACTCAAAAATCTCTTTCGTTGAAGCTATCTCGTTTGGCTTGGAGAAGAGAAGTTTAAGCAACATATTTTCCATTTTTCTGAGTTTAATCTCTTTGGAGTTTTCCCAAAGTGTGTTGGTGTTGTGATCCCAAAAGATAGTCTCTGTTACATAAGTACGACGCACCGTCGCTCTGATTTGTGAGACGATATCAAGCAAAATTGTCTTGAGTTTGTCTGTCTTTATGGGTTTGATAAGGTAAGATTCAAGATGAAGTTTGATGGCAAGGAGCAGTTTTTCTTGTTCAGAGTGCGCACTCATAACGATGATTTTTGTCTCTTTGTCGCTCTCTCTTATCTTGCCAATCATCTCTAAACCATCAAGATGGGGCATGCTTATGTCTGTTAGGATGATATTTGGCTTTTTTTGCTTGTAGATATCATACGCTTCATCTCCAGATGCTGCCGTGTAAACTCTGTTGAAAAAAAGTTGTAGATACTCTTGAAGCATCTCTCGAAGTTCACTCTCATCCTCTGCCAACAAGATAGATACATCTCTTATCTTTTCACTCTTCATTTTTTACCTTTATAGTAAATTTTGCACCTATTTTCTCATTTTTCTCATTGTAGATGTTTTTTGCACTCAAAAAACCCTTCATGTTGCTCTCAATAATCATCTTGGCGATATGAAGTCCAAGCCCTGTTCCCATAGACTTGTGTTTTGTGGTGAAGTAGGGGTCAAATATCTTCGTGAGATTTTCATCCTCTATTCCCCCGCAGTTGTCTGCGATACTGAGTGTTATAAACTCCTGTGTCTTGTGTACTATGATGCTAATAGTGACATTGGTTTTGCTTTGTATCCTAATCAAATCATTGATGTTGGAGAGGATGGAAACGATAACTTGTACATACTCATTGATTAAGCCGAAAATTTTCGACGTAGCATCAAAGCGTATATCTAACTTGACGTTTTTGTGGTCAAAATGGGTAATTTCTAGCGATTTTTTGAGTGCGTCATCAACGCTAAACCAAGCCTTCTCTTTCTCTGGGCTATAGTAGCTCATAAAGTCCTCTATCGTCTCAGACATATAGATAACGCGTTTTTCCATCTTCTCAAGCTTCTCAGCTATCTCCTCTTTAGTGAGAAGATTTGCTCGGTTTTTTTCTTGAAGGATTGCAAGCGAGGTGTTGATGATAGCAAGAGGTTGACGCCATTGATGCGCGATATTGCCCATCATTTCGCCAATCTCTGCTCGTTTTGACTGCTCAAAAAGGAGCAAATCACGCTCTTTGAGTTCTGCCTCTTTTCTTCGTAACTCCTCTATGGTGTCAAGAAGTTCACGGTTATACTTCTGCTCTATATAGAGACCGCAATCAAGATTTTTCATATCTTCCATGAGCTTTTGGATATACCTTTTCTCTATGATTGAACCGTGTTGCGGCGCGATAAGCTCGATATCAAGTTTCTCGATTTTGCCTAGTGCATAGTTAAAGATATCTTTGCTAGGCATATACTCCTGATGAAAAAGTTTTGCTTTTGTAAAGTAACTCTCATCCGCATAAAAATCCCATGACTCCTCAATGCCTCCAAAAATATCTCCTGAGAAGAGCACCTTAGAAACAGGTTCATAGCTTACAAATGCACCAGGGGAGTGGCAGTAGGGTGTTGTTAAAAAGTCAAGTTTAAACCCCGTAGAAGTTACAAGAGTGTTCTCATGTTTATCAATCTCATAGTAACTTGATTGGATGAGGTAGTGTTTGACTAAAAGCGACATTCTGGAGTGTGTGACGATAAGCAAATCATCTCTGTTGATGAGCTTTTCTATCTCGGGAACAGCTGCCGCCAAATCTGGGTCTTGATGATGGAGGATGATGTACTTGATATCACTCATAGGGAGGAGCGTTTTGATTTTTCTAACTGTCTCATCAAACTC
>DKFQ01000132.1:0-13781 GCA_002452425.1 Sulfurimonas sp. UBA6792
GCCACACTTGCAAATGTTTCGCCTTTTTTTACGGTATCTTTGTAGTGAAGCATTGTATGAGAAAGCAGTGCTTCGGAGAGTTTGTCTAGTGAGAGTGCACTCTCAGGATTGATAAGCCAAGCCAAAATCATAGAATCCGCAAAAATCTCCAAATCCTCTTCACCTAAAAACTTCATAACAAAGTGTAAATCAAACTTGATGTTATGCCCAACTACAAGTGAGCCAAATATCTTTCGTATCGCCACTTTTGCCGCACGCTCTTCTATCTGCACGCCCACACCGAGGTAAAAATGTGCGATGGGAACATAGTACGCTTCCGTGTCGTTAAAACAGAAACTAAAACCTACAAGGGTATCTTTTTCATAGTCTAGCCCCGTCGTCTCCGTATCAAAAGCAACGACGCTATCTCTGCTCAAAGTTGCCAAAACCGCATCAAGCTCTTTTTCATCGGTTAGCAGCTTTGCTTGAAAGTGAACCCCTTTGCTCTTTTGAACTTCAGCTTCTACTTTTTGAACTGCCTCTTGATGCTCCTCTTTTGTTACAACATTTTTTGCCTGCAAAGTTCGCAAAATGGCATTTTGCTCATACTTTACAAGCTCATCATAGATATTTAAAAAAGGGTTCTCAATATCCATCTTGTACTCTTCAAAATCAAAACTCTCAAACACATTATCACGAAGCGTTACAAGCTCTTTGGACATGTAGGCAACCTCTTTTGACTCTAAGAGCTTTTTTTGCAAAGCGGCGGGTTTTACGCTCTCTATATTTGCGTATATGGCATCCAGACTTCCATACTCCGCTAAAAGCTTCTGCGCTCCGACTTTGCCTATCCCTTTGACACCGGGGATATTGTCCGCACTATCACCCAAAATAGCCTGATAATCGATAAACTGTTTTGGATGGATGCCATACTTCTCAAAACAGGCATTCTCATCCATCGTCTGTTTTTTGATAGCATCGACCAAAACAACTTTGCCATCGTCTATAAGCTGAAAAAGGTCTTTGTCATGTGAGACAACACGTACATCATAGCCCCTCTCTTTTGCAAAATGCACAACGGTTGCTATCATATCATCGGCTTCATAGCCGACTTGACCCAGCGTTTTGTAACCCATCTTATCTATCCACTCGATGGCTATGGGAAGCTGCATAAGAAGCTCTGCGGGCGGGGGTGTTCTGTGTGCCTTGTAATTTGGGTCTATTTGAGAGCGAAAACTCTCCCCTTTTGTATCAATAGCAAAGATAAGATAGTCACTCTCATGCTGTTTTTGAAGAGAGGAGATAAAATTGACAAAACCCGTCAGCAGCCCTGTTGGAAAGCCCTCTTTGTTTTTGAGGTGTTGGGGCAATGCATAAAAACTGCGAAAGAAAAAACCAAATGTGTCGATAACAGTAACTATTTTGTTCATTAAAACGCTGATTGCATGATGCTGTTTATCGACTCTTCTAAAAGCTCCACTTTATAACCCGCATCCTGTGCTATTTTAAGCCCAAAATTGATAGATATCTCAGAAAAAGGCTTGTTGATAGAGACGATTGTTTTTACGATTTTTAAAGCTGTTGCAAACTCTCTAATCTCCTCAGGAGCGGCAGAAGGCGCATCTGAGTAGCGAATCATCTCAATAAACTCCTCATCAAATCCCCAGTGCTGAAAAACAAGTGCAGTCACTTCGCCACATGTAGCGCTTACATAAGCTTTTTCTACCATTGATAGGTTGTTAGAGTTCTCTACTTCACTCGCAAAACTAATCGCCTCATCATTTTGGATGACTTCACTGGCGATAAGTATCTTTCCAGTCTCCTGCAAAAACGCTGCCAGATAGAGTTTTTCAGCCTTGTTTCTATCGACTTTTTTATACCAGTTAAGTATTAGGGCAGCTTGTAGCGAAGAGATACGAGCAAACTCATCCGATGTGACTTTATAAGGCTGCATATCGACGTTAAGGAGTTTTCGTATGGAGTTTCCTATGGCGATTGAGCGTGTCATGCTCATCCCAAAAAGAGAGACTGCCTGTGCCGCATTTTTGATTTCACGACCAAAACCATAAAGCGGAGAGTTTGCAATTTTTAAGATATTTGCAACAATCATAGGGTCATGCTCAATCGCATTTCCCATATCTTTGATGGTAGAATTTTCATCAGCATAAATTTGATTGATTTTTACAATTGTCGAAGAGAGCGGAGGAAGCGCTTTAATGTTGTCAATAATAGAACTTTTCAAAGGAGACACCTCTTTTTTTCTAATCATTATAACAAACTATATATTAAAACTATTTACTGTGACATTCACTCAATGTTTTATCGGCTCTTGCTAGAAAGTCATACCCGTTGTAAATTGTATATATCCCATAAAGTACGACTGCAAACGAAGAGAGGCTTACCATCATGTTTCTAAAACTTGTAGCGCGTGAGAGCGAAGCTAGAAACCCGAGTCCAAACATGGCAGGGATAGTACTTAGACCAAACACCATCATAACCAGTGCGCCATAAAACGGACTTGCCGTACTTGCGGCAGTTATGGCAAAAAAATAGACAAATCCGCATGGTAAAAGACCATTGAGCATGCCAAGAGTGAAAAAACTCATATTTGATTTGGAGTGTAAAACACGTTTAAAGAGATTTTTATAGGTGTTTGAAGATGAAAAGGAGTGTTCTATAAGCGTTAAAAATTTTATCTTCCCCATTAACGAAAGCCCCGCTAAAACCATAGCAACACCTGCTATAAGAAGCAGCACACCGTTTGCAGTGTTGCTAAAAGTAACAACACCGCCAAGCGCGCCAAAGATAGCCCCAAGTATGGTATATGTAAAAACTCTGCCAAATGAGTAGAGCAGATGTGCGACACTTTGTGAAACTTTGGAACTCTCCGGGTCGATTTTTATAGTCGAGTATGCCAAAACAATCCCGCCACACATCCCTATGCAGTGCCCAAAAGAGCCTAAAAATGCGATAGTGACGATGGTTAAAAGATTGACTGTTTCCAAATTTTCTACTCTTTAACTAACTGTTTTTTTATAAGCGGATTGCGCAGTGTCTCGCCACGCAGAACTCTAAGACGCATTGTAGCAAAATCTATATGCCCATCGCTCTTTTTTTTGTACGCTCCAAACCCATATCCCATCGGAGTATCGTCATTTGTGGAGTAAAATGCCTCTCTTGCATCTATCCACTCTTTTGTGTCCCTGCTCATCACCCAGACTTTTGCACTCTCTTGAAACTCTTTGCTCTCAAGCCATTTTATCATACCACCGTGGTCATGAAAAAACCAGCTTTTTCCGCTTTTGCTTATCACTTGAGAGGCATCTTTTAACTCATCAATCACCATACCGCAATCGCTGTCTTGAAAAAGACCAGCTTGCATCTGAATCGGGAGCTGTTTTACGTTTCCCTCTTGAACGACAACCATTCTCTTTGAAGATGCCAAAAAAAGAAAGATAGATAAAAGCAACAACGCAAAAACAAAGACAAAAAATAATGAGGCAATTTTTTTCATAACAACTCGCAATCTTAAATTAAATTGAATTTTACACCCTTTTTGTTACATTTGTGTTAGTTTCTTCTTTTCTTCCCTTTGCCCAAATCATCATAACTCATAAAAAGCGCTACATCTTTTTTGAACTCTTCACTCAAACCATCCCAAATCTTTTTTTTACGTTCATAGCGACCAAAATCTTCTGTTTTACTCTTTTGTATATCACGAATAAGATAGTGATACCGCACCAACTCTTTCGTATAAGAGCTTATAAACTTCCAATCTTTGATGATTTGATAACTTCTCTCTTCATGGTCGGTGAAGCTATACTCTTCAAACTCTCTATCCTCTTCATCTTTTTGAAATGCACAAGATGGCTTGCCTATATCGTGCAACAATCCTGCCGCCAAAAAACGGAACTCTCTTGCTCTTAAGATATGATAAACCACGCGAAGCGTATGGAGCAAAACCCCGTGCTGATGCCACTTGTTTTGTACAAAAAAGAGCGACTTTAAAAAAGGTATTGAAAAGAGTGGATTGTTGGTTTCATTCATAGTTTCTCTTTTGCCATAGGGTGACAAGCCTCAATGGTCTCTTTTAAGTCCTGCTTTTGTATGTGGGTGTATATTTGAGTAGTTAGAAGCGAAGCGTGCCCCAAAAGCTCTTGAACAACACGCAAGTCAGCGCCCCCTGCGATAAGCGACGTTGCATAAGAGTGACGTAGCACATGGGGTGAGACACCTAGATACTTTTGTGTTATCTTATAGGCGAAGATGCGGCTTAGTCGCTCGCCTTTATAGTTTTGCCACACAAACGTTTTCTCATTTTTTGCCTCGTTTATATAAGCATCAATCGCTTTTTTTGCAACTGAGGCGATTGGAACAATGCGCTCTTTTTCACCCTTTGCATGCCTGATATGGAGCCACTCACCCTCTATATCTTCCCTTTGCAGAGCCAAACACTCACTTATCCTCGCTCCCGTTGCATACAAAAAAAGTATCAGCGCATAGTCACGAAGACCGATAACAGAGCTTCTATCTATGAGAGCAAGCGCGTTTTGTATCTGCGCAAATGGGAGAAATTTTGGGAGGAGTTTAGGAATTTTTGAAAATTTGAGCTTTGTTTTCTCCTCTACAAATTGGCTTTTATAGCAAAAATCAAAAAAAGCATTGATGGAGGAGAGTTTACGGTTGAGGGTTCTTTTGTTTTTATATCTGTTTAAAAGTTCAAAGAGGGTGTTTGTATCGAGTTTGATAAGAGGTCTTTGCAGTGCATCCTCCAAAGCTTCAAGATCGCTTTTGTATGCACTGACACTTTTTTTACTCAAAGCTCTTATAACGGTTATATACTCTATAAAAGCTTCAAGCTCTTTGGACATTATACCAAATGCCATTAACTAGTTATACGCTAAACGATTGTATTGTATGTCAATGCGAGGCGCAAATTTGCAGGAACTACTAGTAGTTTCAAGAAGTTGCAACGAAACAGTGGCGTACAATACAATCGCCCTTCGGGTAAAAGAGAAGCTATCATCTACTTCGTTGTATCTTTTTGGATTAACCAGTTAGTCCTGCAAAGATACGCCTCATAGCTAATAGCTTCTCTTTTATTTATCGTATAACTAGTTAATGGCATTTGGTATTACTTCTCTACTGAAATATACTCATCATGAACAAAAAAGATTTTATCATCGATATAAACATACCCATCTTCGACATCCGCTTCATAGACACTGTATGATGACAAATCTTTTGGCATCTCTATCAAATACCCCTCTTTTTCTAAGGCATAAAGCTTATCGCCGCTTACAACAAGACCTAAGAAGTGTGCAAATGGAAACTTTAACTTCGCATTTTGTTTCAAATCAGAGGTTAAAGAGAGTATCTCTCCCTGTTTTGTAGCAACGTAGAGAGTCTTATCATCTGCAATAACCCCTCGTATATCGTAAGGAGCACGTGCCTCTTCTTGTGAAAGAGAGAGGATCTTGTGCGCTGTCGCTGCAATAATTTTATTATCTACAAGACTAAAATAGATTACGTTGTTAAAATGCTCTTCACTGCTTACTATAATCGTGCGCAATCTCTTTTTTGTCTGTGTGTTGACAATGACAACTTTTCCATCCAGTGTTGCAAAAATCACCAAATCATCCCTAAAATAGGGTTTTACTAATTTTGAATTGACTACGATTGGAGGATTGCCCTGCTCTTTTAAAAGCAGTGTTTTAGATGCAAGTGAGTAGAGCACCATCTCATTATCTGCGAACAAAACAGCAAGCATGTCGCCGTTGAGGCTTGCGGTAGCAACTGTTTTTTTGAGGTTCAATCTCTCTACTTTTTTGCCCTGAGTGCTTTGCAAAGTTATATTGCCATCAATGTTGGAGCTTAAAACCCATCCATCGCTAAAGCCTAATAGTTTTTCATCTTCTGCGATAGTAATATCGAGAACTTTGCCACCAGCAAAAACTTTTCTTTTATCCACTAAAGCAGCATCTTGTGAAACAGCATTGATAACAACATCGCTATTTCCACTGTTTTTCCAGTTATCAACAACTTTTACAGGCTTGTAAACCTCTTTGGAGCTACACGCGCTCAAGAGAATGATACTAAATGATATGAGTATAAGAGATAATGTTTTCAAAATATTATTTCACTCCATAGTGCATAAGAGTTGCTACAAGTTTTTCCATAGAAGAACCTTTAGAAACTTTAGCAAGAACATCTCTTGCTTCTTGCGTTTTGTTGGCATTTAAGAGCAGCACAGCACTTCGAACAAGTGCCAAATCTCTAAAAATCGCATCTTGTCTTGAAGCATACTTTTGAAGGGAAGCTTCATCCATCGCCATCTCGTACTCTGCCAAATCACTTACTACAAGTGCTTTTGTATCTTTTAAACTCTTAAGCGCTTGCGCATCTTTGTTTGCAACTGCTTGCGAAAAAATCCAAGCATCATGTAACTCAGGTGCCAATGCTTTGATATCATTGAGAGCTGCGCCATCTTTTGGGTTTGCACTCAGTTTTGCAAAAGCTATGTTGATGCTCTCTAGTTTGCTTTTCTGGTTCATCTCATACGCTACATTTGCAACAGCAAAAAGAACAACAGCCGCAACAGAAGCGATAATGACATTTTTATATTTTTTGATAAATTTCTCAGTCACAACTGCTTTTTCAAAAAACTTCTCTTCGGAGTTCAACTCCTCTTTTACCATCTCTATATTTTCTTTTAAGCTCAAAAATCTTCCTTCTTTCAAAAAGTCTAAAATAGTATCGCATATTTTGTTAAACTTTCATCAAAGAGAGAGCTTTTTTTTGTTACAATCGTTTAAAACTATCAGAGGATTGTTGTATGCAAGTGGATAATGCGTTATTAGCTAAACTAGAAAAATTATCATTTTTAAAAATTTCGGACGATAAGCGTGAAGAGATTATTGAGCAACTCTCACAAATCGTAAATTTTGTAGATAACCTAGGCGAGTTGGACACAGATGGCGTTGATGATAAGTTTGCGATGAGTGATGCAGCTACATTTTTAAGAGAAGATGCTCCATCTTGTGATGCTTCCGTCAATGAGAGCATCCTTAAAAATGCACCGCAAAGTAGTGACCATTTCTTTATCGTACCAAAAATCATAGAATAACACTTGAAATAGAAAAAGAGTGTTATAATTTAGTGCGTAACATAAAACAGAAGAAATAAACTCAAAATAAATAAGGGGTTGGCTATGAGTCAAGAAAACAGTAAAGCTATTGATATAAAAAAGTTACTAAAGAGTGTTTTGCATTTTGAATCTTCGGATTTGCATCTTGTTCCAGGAAGTGAACCGCAAATCAGGATTGACAAATCTTTAAAACCACTAAACCTTCCAGTTTTAAACGCCAAAGAGATAGAAGAGATGGCGTATGCACTCATCGAGGATAAACAAAAGAAGATTTTTGAAGACAAAAATGAACTTGACTTCTCATTTGAGCTCGAAAATGTAGGTCGTTTCCGTGCAAACTACTACCGTACTATCGGGGGAATTTCATGTGCATTTCGTATGATTCCCATAGATATCCCACCACTTGAGAAGTTCAACAACAACCCGATTTTTAAAGAGCTTGTCAAAAGAGAAAAAGGGCTTATCCTTGTTACAGGACCAACGGGAAGCGGTAAGTCAACAACACTTGCTTCTATGCTTCACGAGATTAACTTAACAGTAAACAAGCATATCATAACCATCGAAGACCCAGTTGAATTTGTGCATACAAACATCAAATCACTCTTCTCACAACGAGAGGTCGGCTCAGACACAAGCTCTTTTGCAACAGCGCTCAAATACGCACTAAGACAAGACCCTGACGTTATCCTTGTAGGTGAGATGAGGGACAAAGAGACCATCTCCGCTGCTCTAACAGCGGCAGAGACAGGTCACATCGTTTTTGGAACACTCCATACAAACTCAGCAGCTTCCACTATCAACCGTATCATTGACGTTTTTGATGCAGGGGAACAAGCACAGGTAAGAGCGCAGCTAGCCTCTTCACTTATCTCTGTTATCTCTCAGTCTCTTATGCCAAGAATCGGCGGCGGTATCGTTGCGACACAAGAAGTTTTGATAGCAAATCCTGCTATCCAAAACCTTATCAGAGAAGACAAAGTGCATCAAATCTACTCTCAAATGCAGTTAAACCAAAATGAGACAAATATGACAACACAAACCGATCAGCTCTTAACACTCCTACGCAAAAAAGTTATCTCCAAAGAGACTGCTATTACCGCTTCCAACAGACCTGAAGAGCTGATGAAAATCCTCCATAATATGTAAAAATCTTGCTTTGTTGCAAGGTTTTTACCTCTTCCTAAACCTTACCATCTTAAAGCGCTCGCCCAAAAAATTTGGCATGATTAAGATTTTTACTTTTTCTAACTCTTGTTTGTAGATTTTCTCATCTGCTTTTTCTCTTAGTATCTCTAAAAGTTCCAAGATTCCCATGTCTATAAGAGCCACCATCTGCGCTTTTAGCTCCACAAACTCTACTCCGGCTTCTAAAAAAGCATCTCTGACATGAGCAAATGTTACATCATAAGTTATATCTGATTTTGCAAAGAGTTCTTCTCTTTTGATATTTTCATCGAAAAATGGAATCACCTCGTGTTTTGCATACACTCTAAGTGAAAAGTCTGGGCGGGCTTGCATCTCTCCGTAGTCAAAACTCATAAACTCAAATTTTTTGCATGAAGCTGCAATCTCAAGAGCAAACTCTTCATAACCTTTTGCTATTTCGCCTCTATCTTTATGATACTTTTTGGCTTTTTGTTCCACCCATGCATCTTCAACATCAAAAACGACTTCATGCCCATTAACGCTCGCACTCTTGCCTTTGTAGTAGAGTTCGCATGGGAACGCGTCAAATATCTCGTTTGCAATAAAAAAAGCATTTTGGCACTTTAACTCGCTTAAAGATTTGTAGTGTGTAAGCTTTACAACATCACCAAAACTCTCTTTAAAATAGCTCTTTTGAAACTCTTGAAGTGCGTCAAATCGCTCAATGATGACAAACTGTAGTGTTTGAAGCAGTTGTGGGCGAAGTGTGTATATAAACTCTATAACATCGGCTAAAAAGTAGCCATGATGTGCTCCTATCTCGCAAATCACTCCATTTTGTTCTAAAAAACCCTCATCGACTAATGAGACAATATGCTTTGCAATCGTTCCGCCAAAAAACTTGCTCGTACTGACAGAGGTGTAAAAATCCCCGCTTTTGCCTATGTTTTTGTAGGTTGCATAGTAGCCATCTTTGCCGTATAGCCACTCTGACATATAGTAGCTAAATCTCATTTTTGTACATCTCATAGAGTGTTAAAAGCTCTAGTTGCTTGTCTATATCATAGATGGCAACATCACTCTTTTGAATCTCTACAGAGTTTTGCATCAGCTCGACATCAAACTCCGCTTTGTATCCAGCTTCAAAGAGCTGCTTTGTATCTGCTAAAAGTCTCTCATAAATATCTCTGTTTTCAACACTAAGCTGCTTTTTTTTCTCAAAATTTTCTATATTTTGCATAACTTGTTCATAGATAGCACGAAGTTCTCTTTTTCTATCTTCAACAACCAATTTTGACTTCATGTAGTCAACTTTTGAAGACTCCATATCTCTAAAACTGTTGATATCAAGAGGAAGATTTGCTTTGAAACCAAAGTTGTAGTAATCCTTTTCATTTGCTCCAAACTGGAAGATTGTATCACTCTTATCCCAGTTGTACCCTGCTACAAGATTGACTTTTGGAAGGTATTTTGCCATCGTCACATCGGTAAAGTGACGGTTTTTTTCTATCTCACTTTGCGACATAGTTAAAACGATATTGTCTTCCAAAAACTCTTTTTGAGTTATTATTTCGAGACTCGGAACAGCTGCATCTTTGTAGTTCATATCGCTTATGGCATTAAACTTTGAGATTAATCGCTCTTTATTTGTCTCTATATCATAAAGTGCTTGGATGAGCTGGTTACGCTCGATGATGGCACTATCTAAAAAACCAGAGTCAAGCTGACCATTCAGGTAATCTTCCTTTTTTTGCGCAAGGCTAATCTCGGCATTTTTGATAAGGAGATTTTGCTTCTCTCTTTTTAAATCCATCTGTTTTATCTGCATAAGCAGTGAGATAGCATCCTTAACAAGCTTCTTTTTTGCAACATCTATAGAGTAGTCTGCATAGATTCTTGAAGCCTCTGCAAACTTGATCCCATAGTAGATGCCTCCACTCTGAAAGATGGGCTGATCAATCTTGATAGAAGCATTTTCGCCAGTCTGTTCATCTCCATAAGGGTTACTTTTAGAGTAGCTATAGTTAAGGTTAAGAGGTGCTATCCATGAATCACGAAGTTTGGAACTCTCCGCATCATTTTTTTGATAGTCATAGCGAAACTGCTCTTTTTTAGTCTCTGAAATATACTCCTCTAGCTTCTCATCACACAGAAGAAGCGTAGTGCTACAAAGAGCTAAGAACGCGATTGAGAGCTTCAAAACCTTCATCTATTTCCTCTTTTGTGATTGTCAGAGCTGGTAAAAGTCTCAGCGTATCTCTTCCTGCTCGCAGCACAATTACACCCTCTTCTCTTGCATTTAAGATGATTTTAGCGAGTGTGTCGCCATCTTTAACACGAAGTCCACACATCATACCTATACCCACTTTTGAAGTAAAAATATCTCTATGTGCGCTATAAAATTTCTCTAAAGCGTCATCAAAATAGTCTATACTCTTTTGTAGTGTGCCCTCATCATACATCTCATCTAAGATATCCATCACCTCACACGCTGCAGTTGCACTTAAAAAGTTTCCGCCAAATGTAGAACCATGGTCTCCTGCATTAAAAATATCTTTATGCGTTGTCATAACAACACCTATCGGCACGCCCCCACCAAGCCCCTTTGCCAAAGTTACGATATCCGGTTCAATGTCATAGTAGTTAGATGCCAAAAACTTTCCGGTTCTATAAACTCCCGTCTGTACCTCATCGATGATAAGCAAAACATCTTTTGACTTTAAAAATTTTGCAAGTTTCTGCACCGCTTCTCTATCCAGAGGCTGAACTCCGCCCTCACCCTGCACAAGTTCTATCATAACCGCACACGTATGGTCATCCACCAAACTCTCAACATGATTTATATCATCCGCATAAACAAAACCATCTGGATAAGGACCAAAATAGTTATGCATATATGCCTGACCAGTCGCTTTTACCGTTGTAATCGTTCTTCCATGGAAAGAGTGCTGCAGCGTTATGACCTTATATCTCTTTAACTCGCCCTCTTTTTCGCCAAACTTTCTCGCTATTTTGATAGCGCCCTCATTAGCTTCTGCACCGCTGTTTCCAAAAAAGCACTTCATATCGTAACCGCTTGCCTCGACTATCTTTTGCGCAGCTTTTGCCTGTGGTGCTATGTAGTATAGGTTAGAGGTGTGTGTTAGTTTTGAGAGCTGGTTGCAGATGGCATCGTTGACTCTTTTGTTTGCGTGCCCAACACTGCAAACTGCTATGCCTGAAGCAAAATCTATATATCTTTTGCCATTAACGTCATAAAGTTTTGCATTGTCCCCACTTACAAACTCAACATCCGCTCTTGCATAGGTTGGCAAAACATATTTTTTATCTAAATCTTTTGTATTACTCATCTTTTAACCTCTACCTTATTTTCTTGGAATATTGCGCTTTTAGCGCTTAATGCATGCTTTGAAGGGGTTAAATTATTGACCCCTTTCGTACCACTATAGATCAAAACACAATCAGAGCGCAAATCGTTGTTGTGCCTCACACTAAGCCTCACACTTCCGCTAGCCGATGTAACACTTACCATCTCTCCCTCCCTAAACCCCAAAGAACTATGCAGATAGACGCTCTCTTGGCGGTAAAATTGCGAATTTAAACTTGTAGGGCTCTTGCTGGTGATGAGATACATCCCCTCCTCTTCATCTATCTTAGAACCTATCTCATCAAGAAAAACAAATTCGCCATCTTTGGTATCAAAACCGTTGCTGTACGGGTTCTCTTCTCGTTTATCGACATAAAGCAATCCATCTATTTTTTGCACTGCAAAACCCTTAAAATGGTTTATATAAAACTCTTCACTCTCTAAAGCGATGCCAAACTCTCTGCACAGATACGCACTCAAATCATACTCACTGATTCCCACATCTGTCTCCGCCACCTTTGGCATAAAAGAGATTCTATTGTGTGAGTAAGATGTTCTTACATCATTTTTATATAAAAAGCTCTTTGCAGGTATCACAAGGTCAGCCATCTCGCTTGTCTCATTCTCAAAAAGCCCAAAATAGACTACGTTTTTTACACCCTCCATCGATGCTCTTACTCGATTTGAGTCTGGCATCTGGGAGAGCGGATTTGCACCCTGAACAAAAACCGTTTCAAAACTGCTAAACTCGGTAAGCACTTTTGATACTCTTTTGCTCTGCGTAACAAAAGGAGAGGAAATGTTTGCTCGTGAAGCGCCCAAATAACTCACACCACACCCCTCTTTTCCGAAAAGTCCAAGCATTGCCGCTAAAGCATCAATGGAGCGCATGACATCTGCCCCATTATGATACTTTTGGATACCGACACCGCAAACAAAAGCTACTTTTTTCTCTTTAACAAGTCTCAAAAAATCTCCAAGTTGCCCAAGAGAGACATCCATTTGGTCTAAAACCGCCTTGATGCGCAGATTTTGTGTCAACTCATAGTACTCTTCATATCCACTTGCGTACTTCTCTAAAAACTCCTCATCACACCCATTTTCGATATGCAAAAAACGCGCAAGCAACATCGCTAAAAACTGGTCAGTGTGCGGTTTAAGCTGGATATGCAAATCAGCCATTTTTGCTATTGGTGTCTTTATGGGGTCGATAACGACGATAGTTTTACCTTTAATGAGGGGAAGAAGATGGCTTGATGTAGTGTGTGGATTTCTACCCCAAAAAACAACTACTTCTGATTTTGCAATCTCTTGAATAGGCATCGTTTTGTTGCTGCCTCTGCCCTCTATAACTCCCGCCTCACCTGCTCCGTCACACAAACTCCCCTCTGTCAAAACAGCACCATAAGAAGCAAAAAAATGGTCTGTAACCTCTTGCATCAGCCCAAAATTGCCACTTCCTCGGTAGTGAAGTATCTTATTTTTCGGGGAACTCTCTATAATCTCTTTAAGCTTTTGAAGTGCTGCGTCAAGAGAGATTTCTTCCCCTTTATATCTTGGCATTTGGATAGTTGCATGCTTTTCGTAGTGGTTGAGATGTGGGCACAAAAAGCCTTGCGTATGACCCTCTTTTACCCCTTTTAACTTATGATTGTCAAAAAGTATCTCACATGCATCATAACAATCGAGCGGGCATGCAGTTTTATCACTCATCTCTTAACTCAACTTTCACCAGTTTTGAGAAGAGTTCTGGAGGGTTCGTGATGATTTGCGCCATATATTTGGAGATATTTTTTCCATCTGCTATACGCAAAAGCCTAGAAATTTTGTAACTACTCTTCTCCCCATCGATATAGACAACCTTTTTTTGTGCACCAACGACATCCGCTTCATCAAGATATATCGTTAATTTTGCCTTTGAGGTGTCAGCTACTTTTGCTAAGGGTGTTGCCATGCCAACGACCTGCCCTGTTTGGACAAGCATCTCATAGAGTACGAAGTTTTTTGCAACAAGATTTTTATCTTCGATACTTCTTTGAAGTTGTGCTTCTCTATACTTTAAATCTGTTATCTGGATTTTGAGATTTTGAATCTCTTTTCGTGTGCTTAGATAGAGATTTTCACTTGTTATCAAATCATAAA
>DKFQ01000132.1:13791-15726 GCA_002452425.1 Sulfurimonas sp. UBA6792
TTTTCTCTTTTTTTTACAAGTGACTCATCCATGTTTACTAGAACAGCTTCATTGATTTCTATAACACTCTTAAGATACATAAGCTTCTCACGCACGGTAGCAAGCTCTTTTCTATCAAGCTCAAAATCTATGCCGATATAGGGTTTTTCTGTAAGTTTTGTTCCAACCAAACTCTCATCTGCATGAACAACCAAACCTGAAACGTTTGAAGAGATGTCCCTAATCTCATAAGGCTCAACTTTTGCATAATATACTTTAGCGTCCAAAAGAGCAAAGAGAAGCGAGAGCGTAAAAAATAGTTTCATAAAAACACCTTTAGGGCACCTCTAAAAACTATAACCACCTTCAGAGGAATTTAAAAAAGATGAGATAGTGCAAAATCTTTTTTGAGCTTTAGCCAACGCTAAGGCGATAAAAAGTTTTGCGCTAGGTCGCTTTTTTAAATTCCTCCCGTAGGGCGATAGAGAGAAGCCCACACTCTGCGTTGCCTCTTTTTGCCTTAGCTTTGGCTAGGGCTGCAAAGAGTCGCCTTGATTGTGAACTTCTCTCTATCGCTGAAGGTGGTTATAGTTTTTAGAGGTGCCCTTTAAAATAAGGGTTTATTTTACCATTTCATCATTAATATTCAAGCAGAATAGAACGAATTTTTGGTATCATCTTAGAAACAACTCTTAACTAAGAGACAGAGGGGAATTAATGTCTGTTTTAGACAATGTTGACGCTGCCACAAATCTTGCAAAAAACAATGAAGTACAACTTTTGGTCTTTCGCGTAAGTGATGCACCGGATTCAGCTTACTATGCTATCAATGTATTTAAAACGCGTGAAGTTGTGGAGTCTAAAAACCACTACATTACGCAAATACCATCATCACATCCTCTCTTAGAGGGAACAATCGTTTTACGTGGACTTCAGATTCCTATACTGAACCTTCCACAGTGGCTTGGAACGACTCTGAGTAATCAAGAGATACAAAAATCAAATATTTTAGTATGTGATTTTAATGGCATCATCATAGGGCTTCGTATCATGTCGGCGTTTAGGGTTATCAAGAAAAACTGGAATGAGATGCACGCTCCGGATAGCTACAGAGTAGGTGAAGACAATGTTGTTATCAATGATACAAGACTTGAAGATGGTAGTTTATGCCTTGTTCTTGACTATGAAAAACTTCTTGCCGATGTCATTCCTCAAGCGATGGTTGATGTATATGAATCACCTGCAAATTTGGCAAATATGGAGATTCCAAAAAAGCTTAAAATCGGAACTGTTTTAGTTGCAGAAGATTCTAAAACAGCGCAAAAACATCTCAAACAAATTTTTGAAAATGCCCATATTTCTATGAGACTTTTTGATAATGGCAAATTGCTTATTGACTATATCAATGCTCTTGGTGAAAATGTCTCTGCTATCCCTGCTATCATTACAGATATAGAGATGCCTGAGATGTCAGGTTTTACGGTTGTAAAAATTCTTAAAGCCAACGCAAAGACAAAAGATATTCCCGTTATAGTTAACAGCTCGATGACAGGATTAAATAACAAAAGAGAAGCTCAAGTACTAGGTGCAGATGGTTTTATAGATAAAACGAAGAGTCAAAACATCATCCCGCTTATTGTGGAAATCATGAAGACAAAAATGTAAGAGTTTTTCTCTCCCCAAAAAGGGGAAAGATTATTTGAAGATAGAGATTAAAACACCCGCTGCAACCGCAGAGCCGATAACACCTGCAACGTTTGGACCCATAGCATGCATTAAAAGCATATTTGTACGGTCATACTCCATACCTACTTTGTTAGATACACGAGCCGCCATCGGAACGGCAGAAACTCCCGCAGAGCCGATAAGAGGATTTATCTTAGTTTTAGAGAACATATTCATAATTTTTGCCATGATAACACCGCCCGCAGTTCCTGCAGAAAATGCCACGATACC
>DKFQ01000047.1 GCA_002452425.1 Sulfurimonas sp. UBA6792
TATCACCTGTTGCGATGTTTGTTATAGATCTTGTACCTGTATTTCCTGTAGCCGTTGTAGAGTACGAAGCATCAAGAACAAGTTTATCTAGTGTATAGCCAACTTTTGCAGCTGTAAACATAGCATCATCTGCCGTTGCACTTGCATCATTTTCCATACCACTGTTTTGGATTCCTAAAAAGAGCCCAGAGATTTTGTACTCTGCATCTAACCAATAAGCATTTGTTACTTCATCTATAGCGTAGTACCAAGCGTTGATTGCTAAATCTTTAGTCGGTTTTACAACTGCACCAAAAACATATGCTCTCTCATCACCATCTGTTACTGATGTACCGTTATAAGTGCTTCCAAAACCATAGTAGCTACCGTTATGCATAGTTGTACTTGGGAAACCAGTTGCAGCAGTTGCATTTCCTGCACTTGCTCCACCATTATGCTGATATACATACGCAGCAACAAGTGTTGTGTAAGGGATATCACTATTTGTAATCAACGCAGCATCAAATGTGTTGAATGAAGCATTCCATCTCTCTGTCATAAGAAGTGGCGTGTTAAGCGCTTGACGACCAACAGTAAATGATGTATTTGAAATTTTATAGTCAAGATTTGCTTCTGTTACCCAAATCTGTGTTCTGTAGTAACCATTATCACTCTCCCATCCTGCACCAGCTGTTGTGATGTCTTTTACAAAACTCTGCTCAAGACCAAGGCTGTCCAATCCTATAACGCTTACTTTCCCCTTTAAGCCCTTGTAAAGATCAGCACTTGCTCCAAGTTCTACAGCGGCAACCCCGACGCTTGTTTTTTGTTGGAACATATCATTGTTTGCAGTATCTTCCACCGCAGTTGTTTGGTACCAGTATTTTGCTCCCCCTGTTACTTTTACATTCTCTACCGCGTAAGCAGACGTCACTAACAGTAAAGCTAGAAACGGAGCTGTTGTTTTTGAAACTATCATTTGTCATCCTTATTTTTTGTGATACCGACAGTATAACAAATTTTTATATTAAAAAGTCCTTAAAATGTCACGAAATTATAAAATATTATTTTTTTGGTATCACAAAATATTATTTTACACACTATTACAACTCAATTTATTGCTTTATGTTTGTTTTTAGAATTATTTTTTAATTTTTTTATACAAAACAAAAAAACATATCTAAAAAAGACCTATTTTATCACATCCTTTTATCACAAAACCATTTTCTGAGTTTTCTTAGCTCATTTTTATATTTAAACTCAGATATAGCTCACTTTTACTATAATTTGCGAATTTTAAAAAAAGGAGACTTTTCATGCAGATAAGTGGCGCACAGATGGTCATTGAAGCTTTAATTGCACAAGGGGTTGACACAGTTTTTGGTTACCCGGGTGGAGCAATCATGAATGTCTATGATGAAATTTATAAACAAACAAATTTTAAACATATACTCACTAGACATGAACAAGCTGCCGTACATGCTGCAGAGGGTTACTCAAAAGCAAGCGGAAAAGTCGGCGTTGCAATGATCACAAGCGGTCCAGGGTTTACAAATGCCGTTACGGGACTTGCAGATGCTTATATGGACTCTATCCCGCTGGTTGTTATCAGCGGACAGGTTCCTATGAGCCTTATCGGTACGGATGCATTTCAAGAGATAGATGCAGTAGGCATCAGCCGTTCATGCACAAAACACAACTACCTTGTAACTGATGCACGTGATTTGGCACGCATCCTTAAAGAGGCGTTTTACATAGCAGCAAGCGGTCGCCCGGGTCCCGTACATGTAGATATCCCAAAAGATGTCACAGCACAAATCGCAGAGTTTGACTACTCGGTAGAGCTTGATTTGGAGACCTACAAACCACACACAAAAGGTAATCCTCGCCAGATTAAAAAGGCGATGGAGGCTATCGCAAAAGCGAGACGCCCACTCTTTTATCTTGGCGGTGGTATCATAAACTCAAATGCGGCGTATGAAGTAAGAGAGCTTGTGCAAAAAACAGGCATCCCTGCCGTTGAGACATTTATGGCGCGCGGTACACTAAGTCATGATGATGAACTACTTATCTCTATGCTTGGTATGCACGGAAGTTATGCGGCAAATATGGCTATGAGCGAAACTGATTTGGTTATCGGTTTGGGTGCTAGGTTTGACGACCGCGTAACGGGAAAACTCTCAGAGTTTGCTAAAAATGCAGGCGTTATCCACGTGGACATCGACCCTGCAAGTATCTCAAAGTTAGTTAAAGCAGACTACCCAATAGTCGGTGATGTCAAAAATGTTGTCAACGAGATGCTTGAGTCCGTCTCTTTAATCAATCCTGCACGCTATAGCTCTTGGAGAGAGACGATTCGCAATTTTGACGAACTCCATCCGCTGACGTATCATGAAGATACAGAGAGACTCAAACCTCAATGGGTTATACAAAGAGTAGGCGAGCTTTTAGGCGATAGCGCAAACATCTCTACAGATGTCGGGCAACACCAGATGTGGGCTGCACAATTTTACCCTTTTTCACGTCCAAGACAGTGGATAAGCTCAGGCGGACTTGGAACGATGGGGTTTGGTTTTCCGGCAGCCATGGGTGTAAAAGTTGCTTCGCCTGAAAAAATCAGCATCAACTTTACGGGAGACGGTTCTATACTTATGAATTGTCAAGAGCTTATGACTGCTGTTGAGAAGAAACTTCCGGTTATCAACATCATCTTAAACAACAACTACCTCGGTATGGTTAGACAGTGGCAGACGCTTTTTTACGATAAGCGACACAGTGAGACAGACCTAAGCGTTCAGCCGGATTTTGTAAAGCTTGCAGAGGCATTTGGCGGTATCGGTTATAGAGTTACTACAAAAGATGAGTTTGATGCGGCACTTAAAGATGCGGTTGAGAAAAATGTGGTTACTTTTATCGATGTTGTTGTTGAGAGACTAGAGAATGTTATGCCTATGGTTCCGGCAGGCGGATCGCTATTTAACATGATGCTTTTAGAGAAGAAGGAGAGAAAATAATGCAAGAAGAAAACGCAAGAAGAGTTATCTCGGTTATCGTGGTTAACGAAGCAAGTGTCCTCTCTCGTATCACAGACCTTTTCTCAGGACGTGGCTACAACATCACATCGCTTACAGTTGCTCCGATTCCAGAGAGCAGATACTCAAGACTTACTATCGTTACGTCCGGTTCTATCCGTGTGATAGAGCAGATTACAAAGCAGTTGCATAAACTCATACCCGTTTTAAAAGTGTATGAACACGCTGATTTGGTTGAAAAAGAGATGGCGCTTGTAAAGTTTCCTGCCTCTGAAAACATTACAGATATCGCAACGCTTTGTGCGGCGTACAATGGCAAGATTGTAAATGTAGGCGAAAACGTTATCATAACTATGGTTGCGGATGAGCCAAAAAGAGTTGATAACTTCTTAAAAATCATTAACAAATACAATCCAAAAGAGATTGTAAGAAGCGGTGCTGTAGCACTAGAGAGATAAGGCGATGCTTCTTAGCGCTATCGCTTTGCACCTTAACCTTCCTTTTACGGGAAGTGATGTAGAGTTGGACTCTATGAATGAGTTAGCTCTCTCATCTCCCTCTCAGCTTGCATTTGCCGTACATAAAAAATACTTTGCAGAGCTAGAATCTTCCAAAGCAAAAGCCTTTTTGATACCTCACGACTTAGTTGCACATCTACCACAAAACTCCTCTTATATTCTCTGTGACGATGTCTCCCTCTCTATGGCATATACAACAAAACTTTTTCATAAAAAACCAATTGAACCAGAACTTTCACACCCTGTTATAGGGAAAAATTCTATCGTTGATGCTTTGGCAAGAGTAGAAAACGGGGCAGTAGTAGGCGATGACGTTATCATCATGGCAGGTGCTTACATAGGAACAAATGTACGTATAGGAAATGGCACTACCATCTATCCAAATGTAACTATTTATAGAGA
>DKFQ01000123.1:0-14904 GCA_002452425.1 Sulfurimonas sp. UBA6792
CTGCGCAACATTTTATAGTCATTGAGATCATCCCCTATAGCACCTACTTCATACTGTTTTAGGTTAAGTCTCTCAAGCAGCTCCTTGAGTACACTCTCTTTGTCTTTAATACCTTGAAAAAGATAAGAAATCCCAAGTTCTTTTGCCCTTTTTGCAACAATTTCAGAATTTCTTCCGGTTATGATTGCTGCTTGAAAGCCCATTTTTATCCATGAACTGATAGCAAGACCATCTTTTACATTAAAGTTTTTTATCTCGCTTCCATCTGAAGCGTAGATGATTTTTCCGTCTGTAAGACAACCATCAACATCGAGCACGATTAACTTAATCAAAGCATATCTTTCGTGCTTGGGATACCGACTTTTTCATTTTTCTGCATTGCACGGCGAAGAGCGACCGCAAAAGCTTTAAATGCCGCCTCTATGATGTGGTGCTTGTTCTTTCCTCTTTGAAGCACTATATGTGCACTCACTCTTGCATTTAAAACAAGGGCTTTAAAAAACTCTTCAACAAGTTCTGTATCAAAGCTTCCTACTTTTCCTGTAACATCTACTTCAAAAACAAGATAAGGACGGTTGCTAAGATCCAAATCACAACTCACACATGCCTCATCCATCACGATACTCGCACTTCCAAAACGCTCCATGTTGGTTACAGGGTAGATAGCCTCTGCCAAAAGCGAGCCAAGAACGATGCCGATATCTTCAACGCTGTGGTGGTCATCTATGTGCGTATCACCCTTGCATGAAATCTCCAAATCAATCAAAGAGTGTCTTGAAAAACTATCAAGCATGTGGTCTAAGAAGCCTACACCCGTATCTATCTTGCTCTTTTGTGCGCCACTCATATTCAAAGAGACAGTGATATCCGTCTCTTTTGTTTTTCTGCTTTTAGTTATCATTTTTCTAATCCTCTCTTACTATAAATGAGCCTTGAAAGTTTCCAAGTGCTTTGTAGTCTCTCGCCTCTTGTTCACTTCTAAAACCTTTGAGCCAGACTCTAAAGAGGCGTCCTCTGCTTGTTTGTACATCTTTTATGATGGTTGTGTATCCATCTGTATTGTTGTATTTTTTCTGTGTTGCAACTGCACCCTCAAATCTTGAAAAAGAGGCGATTTGAAGAGCAAATCCATCGATAACCTGATCTTGAGGAGTATCTCTCAAATCTTTAAGAAGAGGAATATCTCTCTTCTCTTTGGAGTGAAATCCAAGAATCTCTACTTTTACAGGAGCTGTTCCAGCACCAACCATATCTATATTGCGCGCTGCAGTGTTTGAGAGATCGATAATTCTTGTCTCCACAAAAGGACCTCTGTCATTTATCCGCACAACGGTACTTTTTCCATTGTTTTTGTTTGTAACCTTTACAATCGTATTCATAGGTAGCGTTTTATGTGCTGCTGTCATATCGTACATATTGTATGTTTCCCCATTAGAGGTTAGCTTGCCGTGAAAATCAGGACCATACCAGCTTGCGTTTCCATGAAAAATATCACCGACATTAACAACGGTTGGATAGTATTTGATACCCCTAATCTCATAAGGTCTCATGGTTGGATGATGATAATCTTTTTTGTTTACAGTAGAACTATACACATCCTTATCTTGGGAGTAGCTTTGTGGCTCCAAAGGGGCAACATAGCTACTTTTGCCCCTCGAACTACACCCCGTAAAGAGAAGTAGCAGTGTAACTGAAAATATAAAAAAAATATTCATTCTTCTTCTTTTTTCTTACTAAAATTAAAAATCTTAAGCTTTTTCTAGCTTTACGCTATGGGTGAAATCCCTGCCAATATTTGTAGCAGATGCTATCCTGTTATCTATGGGAATGATAAGTTGTTGGTTTAAACTCAATCTATTGTTTTTAAGTGCATTAAAATCTTTGATAGCATTTTGACTAACATTGTATTTCTTCCCTATAGTATAAAGACTTTCACCTTTAGTAACGATATGAACCTTATAAAAGTTTTTGATTTCCTCTTCAAAATAGTTTTGTTTAAAACTAGAAAGTTTGATATAAGGGATATAGATGTCATAGGAGTGAATATAGGGAGGTGAAAAGTCATATTTTAGGTGTCTATTGAGTTTTTGCAGCTCTGGCAGGGGAATGTCGATAAGCTCTGAAATTCTTTTTAATGACTCCCCACGCGGCACCTTTACTGTAGAGATAGAGTCTGCATTGGCTCTATTGAGCAGATATTCGTATTCATTGTTGAGTAAAAGCTGTTCATCATTGCCTATGAGTGCAAGAGAGAGAATTTTTCGTATAAAGATTCTGCTCTCTTTTGGGATGTATTTTTCTTGTGGATTTAACAAGACTAAAAGGTCATCGCTTTTTGCTCTACTTATGGCGTTGGCAAGTTTACCTTCTCCGCAATTATATGCAATAGCAGCAAGATACCATTTGCCAAATTTATCATGAAGCGCACTCAAGTATTTTGCTGCCGCCTCAGTTGATTTGATGACGTCTCTTCGCTCATCTACATATTGGTCAATCTTTAAACCATAAAGCTTTGCAGTCTCAGGCATAAATTGCCAAAAACCAGACGCTTTTTTTACGGAATATGCTTTTGTTGAAAAACTCGATTCAGCCATCGCTAAGAAAAGAAATTCAGGCGGCACAGAGTGTGTGGCTAAAATTTCTTTGACTGTAGGGATAAAAAGATGCGCTTCATCCATTATTTGAAAAAAGTTTTCTTCATCATACATATCTTTTTTGCTGTTTTTCATCTCGTTCATTATTGGGTCATACAAAAAAGATGGGTCTATGTCAAAAGACTCCAATATAGTTATCTCTTTGTTTTGAGTTGTAAGGTAAGTGAGGTTGGCACTAAGCAAAAGAGGGAGTAAAAATAGAATGATATATCTCAAATTTGCAGCTCCTTTTATAAATTGAATCTTAAAGTTTATCAAAATTATCCAAATAAAAAAAGAAAGCCACCTGATACTAAGAGATATTAAAAAGTTTTAGTGCATTTTCTGTTGTAATTTCTTCAATTTTCTCCTCTTTAATTTCTAGTAAATCAGCTATTTTTTTCAAAACAAAAGTTGTATAAAAAGGCTCATTTCGCTCTCCTCTGTGAGGTGCGGGAGTAAGATATGGAGCATCGGTTTCTATAAGAAGTTTTTCAAGTGGGATTTTTGGTAACACATGAAGAAGTTTTTTTGCATTGCTAAAAGTAACCACTCCTCCTATGCCAAAATAAAATCCATTTTTTGCCAAAACAAGCAACTCTTCATCGGCATTGTAACAGTGTAAAACACCGCCTACTTCCTCCGCACCACTTGAGAGCAAAATCTCTTTTGCATCTCTTGAAGCATCTCTTATATGCACAATCAGGGGCTTTTTATACTTTTTTGCTATCTCTATTTGAGAAAGAAAAACCTCTTTTTGCCTCTTTTTTTCTCTCTCTTTCTCTTCGTCACTTCCCTCAAGCCTGAAGTAGTCAAGTCCGCATTCACCCACCGCAACGCACTTTAGATGGTTCATGTATGCCTCAAAATCAAGCGCATCAAAAGCATCCATATCGTAAGGATGAATCCCAACGGCAAAGTAAACATCGCTGTTTGCCTCAGCTATGGCAACGGCTCTTAAGAGGTTTTTTGGATCTGCTCCGGGGATGATAAAACGTTCAACCCCGCCCTCTCTGGCTCTTTGTAAAACTACATTCAAGTCATCATCGTATCTTGCATCGTCAAGATGTGCATGTGTATCGACTATCATATATTTCCTCCCTGACAAAGGGAAAGCAGCTCTTTGGCAAACCCTTTTGCTTCCTCTGTAATCCTCTCTCCGCTGATGATTCTTGCCACCTCTTCTGCTCTCTCATCCAAATTTAGCTCTTTGACGAGGGAAGCCCCCTCTTTTTTATATACTAAAAAGTGCTGATTACCCATAGATGTGAGTTGCGGCTGATGGGAGATAACAAATATTTGAAAATGTTTTGAGAGACCTCTTAGAACTTTCGCAACGCTCATCGACTCTTCCCCGCTTAGATTTGCATCTATCTCATCAAGCATCAACACACCGCCCTCTTTGTTCATACACTCTGATTTGAGTGCCAAAACTCCAAGACGAAGCCTGTTAAACTCTCCCGTACTTATTTTTTGCAAATCCGTACCATGAAGCTTTAGCACTATCTCATCTGCTCCAAAAACGTCAAGCTCTTTTTGAACTATCTCAACTTTAGCATCACGAAGATAGAGTTCATTGAGATAGCGGTTCAAATCACGCTCAAACAAACCTATCTCCGCATGGCGCAGTTGTGTCAGTTTTTGAGAAAACTCTTTGACTTTTTTCGCCAAAGACGCCTCTTGAAGCTCCAAATCCCCTTTTGTTATCTCTATATTTTCATACTTTTCAAGCTCTTTTATCTTCTGCTCTTTATATTTAAGCGCATCTTCTATACTGCCGTATCTTCTTTTGAGTTCACTAAGTACCTCTAAGCGGTTTAGAACCTCTTCCACATCGACATCTTCTAGCATCTCAAAGCGTTCTTGCGCACTCTCCATCACCGCTCTTAGCTCATTCATCGCATCGTTAAAAGAGGAGCTATCCACACCAAGCAACTCAAGCGTGCCGACAACATTATGTTCATACTCAAAAATAGCATTTGCTCGTGTTATGCTCTCTAAAACCTTCTCTTTTTTAGATAGCTCTTTTTTTATCTCCAAAAGCTCTTCATCTTCCGATACTTTTGGATTAACATCTATGATTTTTTGAATCTCAAAAGCCGCAAACTCTTTGAGTTCTGTAACTCTTTTTTGCTCCTCTTCTATGATGGAAAGCTCTTTTTTTACTCTTTTATGCTCTAAGAAGAAATCTTTATAATTACTTCCTAGTCTCTCTATCTCCGGAGAGTGTTTTTGGATTCTGCTATCGAGCATCAAAAGCAGATTTTCATTTTCAAAATCGCTAAAATCTCTTAGAGAGAGGTGTTTTAAGTAGCTTGATGCCAGTATGCTTAAGCTTTTTTTAGAGATATTTTGGTTGTTTATAAAGTATCTTGATTTCTCTTTTTTTAGGTGCTTAAAGACATAAACGTCATCCTCTTCTATGCCATGCTCTTGCGCATCCAACTCCCAAGCGACACTTGCCTCACATAAAGCGGCTTCACATGATGCCAAACCAAAAGAGGAGAGGATGGAGTGCATCAAAATCGACTTTCCGCTCCCACTAGGGCCCGTAAAAACAACAAGCCCGTTTTTTGGTTCTATCGCAACCTCTTTAAAACTAAGATACTCTTTTAGGTAAAATCTCTCTATCACTCGCCCCACCTTAACTTCTCTTTTAAAACATCAAAATAGTTATACTCTTCTCTATGAATCAGCTTGATGGTTTTTGCCGCCAACTTTATATAAACACTCTCGCCAAGCCCTAGTTCATGGACATCTTGACCATCTATAATTATCAAAGCTCTCTCTTCTGAAGTCTTCATCTCTATGGTAAATCGCCCCGGCAATACAACAGGTCTTTGTGTCAAAGAGTGAGGGCAGATAGGAGTGAGTGCAAAAACGTTACTCATTGGAAAAAGAACGGGTCCGCCTGCTGAGAGATTATACGCAGTTGAGCCGGTTGGCGTGGAGACAACCACTCCATCGCCATAGTAGGTGTTAAAAGAGCGACCATCCACAAGTGCTTCGACATGTATCATGTTTGAAACTCTTGTGCGTGTCAAAACAACATCATTAAAGGCGTACATTTTGAACTCTTTAGCATTTTTTATGACAGTCGCCTCTAAAACCGCTCTCTCATCCACTCTGTATCTGCTTTGCGTAATTTTTTGCACAAAAGAGTCCAGCTCATCAAGTGACAAATCAGTCAAAAACCCGAGATTTCCCGCATGGATACCGAGAATGGGGATGTCATAATCAAAAGATTTTCTCACAGTCGATATAAGCGTACCATCACCTCCAAAGCTAACTAAAAAATCAGCCTCTTTGCAGATTGTCTTAAAGTCATGCCCCACAAGACCAATCATAGCCGCACTTGTACTCTCAAGCAAAACCTCAATGGCATATTTTTTAAAAATAGTTTCTAGTTTCTTATAACCATCTTTGAGTTCAGGTGTAGATGGTCTTAAAACAACACCTACTTTTTTAATTGTTTTATTTTTCAAGTAGTACTCTTTTGAACTTTTTCGTAAATTATACATAAAAATAGGCACTGTTTTAAATGGGCTAAGAGAAGTTTAGATATAATCCGCAAAAATTATTTTCGGACTAACTAAGGACTTATTATGAGAACTCATTATTGTACAGATTTAAGCGAAGCAGATGTAGGCAAAAGCGTTGTTTTGGCAGGTTGGGCAAATAGCTACCGTGACCATGGGGGAATCGTTTTTATAGATTTAAGAGACAAAAGCGGTCTGATTCAGCTTACATGCGACCCAGAAGACAGCGCATCTTCTCACAAAATAGCGAGCATGGTTCGTGATGAGTTTGTTCTTGTTGCAAAAGGCAAGGTTCGTTTACGTGGCGAGGGCTTAACAAATCCTCGTCTAAAAACAGGTGCGATAGAGATTGTCGTGGATGAACTAACCATAGAAAACAAGTCGGCGGCAGTTCCATTTGTTATCGGTGATAAAAATGTCGGAGAAGAGACAAGACTTAGATACCGCTACTTAGAGCTAAGAGACCCATCTATGTATGAGACTTTCCGTCTTCGCTCAAAAGCCGCAATTGCTGCTAGAAATATCTTGGATGAAAACGGCTTTTTAGAGGTTGAAACTCCGATACTTACAAAATCAACCCCTGAGGGCGCAAGAGACTATCTAGTACCTTCACGCGTGCACAGCGGCGAGTTTTACGCTCTTCCTCAATCTCCGCAGCTTTTTAAACAGCTTCTTATGGTAGGCGGATTTGATAGATATTTTCAGATAGCAAAATGTTTTAGAGATGAAGATTTAAGAGCCGATCGTCAGCCTGAATTTACACAGATAGATGTCGAGATGAGCTTTTGTGATCAAGAGGATGTAATGCTTATCGCAGAAAAACTTTTAGTCGCAATGTTTGGTGCTTGTGGTGTTGAGATAAAACCTCCATTTAACCGCATAGCTTACAGAGATGCGATGGAGTGGTACGGTTCAGATAAACCAGACCTAAGATATGACCTTAAAATGGTTGATGTTATCGATATCTTTGAGAGATGCGATAATGAGATATTTACAAATATCGCAAAGCAACCGCATAAAAACCGCATAAAAGCACTAAAAGTTCCAGGTGCAGATTTGGTTTTCTCAAAAAGAGAGATGAAAACTTTTGAAGATTTTGTTCGTCAGTTTGGCGCACAGGGACTTGGATACTTCCAGATGAAAGAGGATGGCTTAAAAGGTCCGCTTATCAAGTTTTTCACAGATGCAGACATCGCGCTTCTTGTAGAGAGACTAGGTCTTGAAGTCGGCGATGTCGTCTTCTTTGGTGCTGGAGATAAAAAGACGGTTTGGGACTACATGGGCAGACTTCGCATCTTCATAGCAGAGCATGAGAAGATGAATCTTGTCGATAAAGACGCTTACGAGTTTGTATGGGTAGTTGATTTCCCGATGTTTGAGGTTGAAGAGGGAAGAGTAAAAGCACTTCACCATCCGTTTACGCAACCAAAAGATACAGACAAAGATGATGTAGAAGAGATAGACTCTATCGCTTACGATATCGTTTTAAACGGTACGGAACTTGGGGGCGGAAGTATCCGTATCCATAAAGAGGAGATGCAAGAGGAGATTTTCAAACTTCTTGGCATTGGCGAAGAGGAAGCTAGAGAGAAGTTTGGTTTCTTGCTTGACGCACTCAAGTTTGGCGCACCTCCGCACGGCGGTTTTGCTATCGGATTTGACAGACTTATGATGCTTTTATCTAAAAAATCAAGTATCCGTGATGTTATAGCATTCCCTAAAACGCAAAAAGCTTCTTGTATCTTAACAAAAGCACCGAGTGAAGTGGATGCTATGCAGCTAAGAGATCTACATATAAAAATCAGATAATGAAAAAACTCTTTCTTATCATCGGGGCACCCGGTTCCGGTAAGACTACCGATGCAGAACTTATCGCTAAACAAAACAGCGAGATAACGCACTACTCTACAGGCGATATGCTAAGAGCGGAAGTTGCAAGCGGCTCTGCTCTTGGAGCTGAGATAGAGAGCTATATATCTAAAGGGCTTATAGTTCCCATCAAAATAGCCATAGAAACCATAGTAAACGCCATCAAAAATGCCCCTACCGATACTATCATCATTGATGGTTATCCTAGAAGTATGGAGCAGTTGAGTGCCTTGGATGACTACTTAAAAAGTGACATATTTTTAGAGCTTTGCAGTGTTATAGAGGTTTATGTAAGCGAAGATACCGCAAAAGAGCGAGTTCTTGGACGCTCACGCGGCGAGGATGACAAAGTAGAGGTTTTTAACAACCGAATGAAAGTTTACATAGAGCCTCTGAGAGATATAAAAGCATTTTATAGTGATAAAAATCTATTGCATACGATAGATGGTGAGCGAACTATAGAAGAGATAGTTTTAGAGATGGAAAATTTTATAAAGTCAAAAATATAATTGAACCTTTTAAAAGGTTCAATTATCCTAGTTTTGCGATAATAGCCGCTTCAACATCAGCGATGTTTAGAGTGCCGTCAACTGTGATGTATGTAATCTTAGGATTTTTTGCCGCTTGTTCTTTGTAGTAGCCTATAAGTGGTTTTGTTTGTTCATGATACACTTTAAGTCTATCTAAAACAACTTCCTCTTTATCATCATCTCTTTGAACCAAATCTTCACCGCTCTCATCATCTTTGCCTTCAACTTTTGGCGGGTTAAATATGATATGGTAAGTTCTTCCAGATGCCAAATGTGCACGACGACCGGACATTCTCTTTACAATCTCACTATCAGCAACATCTATCTCGATAACTGCATCTATATTTATGCCTGCATTTGTAACCGCATCTGCTTGAGCAAGAGTACGTGGAAAACCATCTAAAAGATAGCCGTTTTTGCAATCATCTTCAGCGATTCTGTCTTTTACAAGACCTATGATGATATCATCAGTTACAAGCTTGCCTGCATCCATCGCTGCTTTTGCCATTTTACCCATCTCTGTACCTGCTTTGATAGCAGCACGAAGCATATCACCCGTAGAGATTTGCGGTATGTTATATCTTTTTGTCAAAAATTGCGCCTGTGTACCCTTGCCTGCACCCGGAGCGCCTAGTAGTATTATTCTCATTTTTTATCCTAGCTTTTTTTTGGAATTATATAAAAACAGATGTTAAAATCAGCTATTTTTACTCTTCATCCTCAAAGCCAAAATCATCATCGTCTTCGCCGTTTTGAGCCTCTAAGATATCATCAATCAGTTCTTTGCACTCATCCTCTTCAATATCACCGCTTGCTATATCATCAAGAACATCTTGTAAATCTGCCTTAAACTCTCTAAGCTCTTCTATCTCTTCTTTTGCCTCTTCGCTTGCATCTTTATTGTCTGCAATCTCTTGAAAAATCTCATCCAATCTCTCGTCAATATCGGGAATAACACTCTTTGTAATCAACTCTTCTAATTGCTGTGCGTATGACATCTTGTATCCTTAAATGTTTTTAGTATAATACTTAAAAAAGATAAAGCGGTGGATTAAAAAATGAACTTTTATGCGTGTATCATAGGAAGTGAAATACTCAACGGTCGTAGGGTTGATAAGCATTTTGATTTTTTGAAAAATGAGTTGCAAAAGTATGGGCATGAACTTTTTGCCTCTTTTGTTATAAAAGATGATGAAAACTTAATCAAAAAAACATACAATTTTATCAAGGATGATGCAGATGGCGTGATGTTCTCTTTTGGCGGTATCGGGGCAACTCCCGATGATTTGACAAGAGCCGTTGCAGCGGAGGTTTTTACCGCAAAACCACTTCAGAGACATAAAAAATTTGAGCAGGATATCATAGAGCGGTTTGGAAATGATGCTTATCCGCATAGAATTCATATGGCAGATTTGCCACAAAACTCACAACTTCTTTTCAACCCTATCAACAACATGTCCGGCTTTTCGCTACAAGATAGATACTTTTTTACCCCTGGATTTCCAGAGATGTCACATCCAATGCTGTGTGCCGTTATAGAGAAGTTTTTTAGCAAAAGTGTCAAAAAACATCGACGTACACTGCTAGCGCAAACAAGTGAAAACACCCTAATAAACATTATGAAAGAGATTCCTAAAGATATAGAACTCTCTTCTTTGCCGATGCTACGTGATGCAAGGGCATCTGTTGAAATATCGCTCTGCTCTATGGATGCAACTTATGTAGAAAAATATTTTCATCTTTTTGAAAATTTTTTGAAAAAAGAAAATATCAATTATGATTTGATTTGATGCTATTTGTTAGTCAAAGAGGTAAAGATTACCTCGCGTAACTTTTGTTGATAGGACTGTTTTCATTAAAATTGAGTATTTTTAAAATTGTTTTTTTGTTCATTTTACGTGCAAAATCTATAACGCTAATACCCTTTGCGTCCACGGCATTTGCATTGGCACCCTGCTCTAACAAAAACCTTACCATCTCAACTCTGCCATAACAGACAGCTGCCATAAGTGGCGTAAAACGACTTCTTCTTTTGGTGTCATCAACCTTGAACCCTCTGGAGAGGAGATACTTTACGATATCTAAGTTATCATAGGTGACTGCCATATCAAAAATCGTAACACCCTCTTCGTCAAAATCAAATATATCCGCACCATTTTCAATCAAAAGCATAACTAGGTCAGTATCGCATCGGTACCTAAGAGATGATGCCAAAACAGACTCTCCACTCTCGTTAGATTCATTAATATCAGCACCGCTACTGATATGTTTCTTTATGCCCATATAATCATTATTTTTTAAAAGTTCAATCCATTTGCTCATGAAGAAAGTATATACTAAATGTAATAATGTTTAAGTATAATTCAAAAAATAAATTATGTAAAAGAGAGAATTCATGGAAATTATTCAAACTGCAGATGCTTTTAAAGCACTTGTTCAAGAGATTAAAACAGAAATCAAAGGATATAAAGACCCGTTGGCTTTTGGTATATGTAGAGTAGATTTAGGACAGTTAAATCTCTCAAAAACACTTCAAGCTACCTATCCTGTAGTGAACTGGAATGAAAATTTTGGGAGTGCGGCTATTTTCATCAAGGCACTTGTGGAGCAAGAGGTGGAGGTAGATTTTACACAAAGCGAAGTTGTTTGTAATGTCAACACTTCTTTTTTGAAAAGCGCTCTCAATGCATTTACTCCATATTCAGACGAAGCGTATGGTGATGCACACAAAAATATCCAAGTTGTCTCTGCACTCTACAATCAGCTTGTAACAAGCGGTGCAAGAGAGGGAGAGTTTAAAGTAGTTTTCCTTTTTGCAGATGAGCCTCTTAAGAGTGTTGAAGCGGCATATCTCAAACTCTATGCGCTCTCTTTGGCGAAAGTTGCTATTAGAAGCATCAACCTCAATGGTGCTTTTGGTGCACTGCCAAATGTCGCATGGTCAGCGGGCATGCCAATCGAACTTGAGTATCTACGAGAGTATGAGATAGAGTTGAAGCTCTCCGGCGAGTACCCTCATATCGATTTTGTAGATAAATTTCCAAGATTTTTGCAACACATCATTCCAGCTGATAATACACGCATCCTTGATGCATCTAAAGTAAGATTTGGCGCACAACTTGCAGCAGGAACGACGGTTATGCCAGGGGCTTCTTATGTCAACTTCAATGCAGGAACAACAGGTCCTGTTATGGTAGAGGGGAGAATCTCAAGCTCGGCAGTTGTAGGTGCAGGAAGTGATGTTGGCGGTGGTGCTTCCATCCTTGGCGTACTTAGCGGAACAGACGGCAACCCTATCACTATCGGCAAGAACACACTTTTGGGTGCAAACTCAACTTGCGGTATCCCTCTTGGAGATGGATGTATCCTTGATGGCGGTTTGGCGATTTTTGCAGGAACAAAGTTTCATATCAACAACGAAGAGTTATCTGAAATACAAGAGGTAAATCCTAATGTAAAACTTGACACTATTATGAAAGGAAAAGAGCTTGCAGGGCTAAATGGGCTTCATTTTAGACAAAATTCTCTCACAGGAGAGTATGTAATTCAAAGAAGTACGAGAGAAGTAAAGTTAAACGCTGATTTACACTAAATTTTAGTTTTAAAAAAAAGGGGTGATATGAAAAATTTTGGTATTGATATTTGGGGAAACAAGAACTTTATTATTGAAGATGGTCAGATAAAGCTGAACTATAAGTGTATGCCATCACTCTTGCAAATTGTAGAAGACATACGCTCAGAAGATGTTAGAGGACCAATTTTGCTAAGATTTCCGCATCTTATCAAAAGTCAGATACGTACACTCTACTCTTACTTTGACAAAGCCATCGAGCAAAACAACTATCAGGGTGCTTTTAATGCTGTTTTTCCGCTCAAAGTAAACCAATTTCCTCATGCCGTTGAAGCCATTACATCACAAGGGGCGCAGTATAACTATGGTCTTGAAGCGGGTTCTAAGGCGGAGCTTATCCTTGCTATGAGCAAAACGCCTAGCGGTGCAAACATCACAGTAAACGGCTTTAAAGATAAAGAGATGATTACTCTTGGATTTATTGCGGCGCAAAGCGGACATAACATTACCATCACGATTGAGGGTTTGGGCGAGCTTGAGACTATTATCGAGGTTGCAAAAGAGTGTGATTTAAAAGTGCCAAATATCGGGATACGTGTAAGACTTCACAGCGCGGGAAGCGGTATCTGGGCAAAAAGCGGCGGTATGGATGCAAAATTCGGTCTTACCTCTACAGAGATTATTGAGGCTATCACACTGCTTAGAGAAGCGGAACTTTTGGACTATTTGAGCATGATTCACTTTCATATCGGCTCTCAAATGTCCGATATCGCACCGCTTAAAAAAGCACTCCGTGAAGCCGGAAATATTTATGCAGAACTCAAAAAGATGGGAGCAAACAAGCTAAATAGCATCAACATAGGCGGTGGCTTGGCGGTAGAGTATGATCAACACACACATTCAAACTCTCGCAACTACTCCATCGATGAGTTCTCAAGCAGTGTTGTCTTCTTGCTTGGCGAAATTATGAATGCAAAAAATGTTGCCCATCCAAATATCTTTACAGAATCAGGCAGATTTATCGTTGCTTCCCATGCCGTGCTTATCACTCCTGTTTTGGAGCTTTTTACACAAGATTTTCAAGAAAAACTGCTCAATTTCAAGCCTGTAAATCCGCCGCTTATCGAAGAGCTTATAGAGTTAAACAAACTCTTAAACAACACAAACTGTATCGAGTATCTTCACGATGCGCTTGACCACATGGAGTCGGTACTTACGCTCTTTGATTTGGGTTACATCGACCTTCAAGACCGCTCAAATGCAGAGATTTTGGTACATAATGTCATCAAAAGAGCGCTTTACCTTAAATCTGCAAATCCGACGGATGAGCTTGCACAGTTGCAGGTAAAACTGCAAGAGCGTTATCTTATCAACGCCTCTATCTTTCAGAGTTTACCTGATTATTGGGGGCTTGGGCAACATTTCCCTGTTATGCCTCTACACCATCTCAACACAACGCCTCTGCGTGCTGCTTCTCTTTGGGATATCACATGTGACAGCGACGGTGAAATCGGCTTCAATCCTGACAAACCTCTCTATCTGCATGATGTAAACCTTGATGAAGAGGAGTACTTTTTGGGCTTTTTCAATGTCGGTGCTTATCAAGAGACGCTTGGGATGAACCATAACCTCTTCACACACCCTAGCGAATATACTATTATTATCGATGAGTATAACTATGAGATAAAAAATGCCGTTGAGTCAAAAAGTATTTTAGATATCTTGGATGCACTTGGTTATGATGTAGGAAAAGTTTCTAGCAAACTTAAAAATGATCTCTCAAATTCCACTTTTATAACAGAGAAAGAAAAAAATGATACACTTGCAAAATTAGAGCTGTTTTTGCAACAAAATGGCTATTTAAGAACTACGAACTAGGAGTTTATCTTTGGGACTTTTTGCTGAAATCAGAGAAGATTTTTCAAATGCTTATAACAACGATCCAGCACTCAACTCTAAACTTGATTTTCTCTTTAACTACCCAGGTGTCTGGGCAGTTGCATGGTACAGAGTGGCACACAGACTTTATAAGGCAAATTTTAAAAGTCTAGCAAGAATCATTATGGGGTTCAACCAAATCCTTACCAATATAGATATCCATCCAGGTGCAGTTATAGGAAAGAGAGTTTTCATAGACCATGGTACTGGTGTGGTTATCGGTCAGACCGCTATCATAGAAGATGATGTCCTTATCTATCAAGGCGTAACGCTTGGCGGTGTCTCACTCACACAAGGCAAAAGACACCCTACCGTAAAAAAAGGTGCCGTTATAGGTGCGGGAGCAAAAGTGCTTGGTAACATTGTCATCGGAGAGAACGCAAAAATCGGCGCAAACTCTGTTGTCGTCAAACCCGTTCCCGACAATGCAACCGCTATTGGTATCCCTGCTCATGTGATAGAAAAAGGTAGATGTAAAGAGCCTCTTATGCACAACCTTCTGCCTGACATAAATAAAGAGATGTTTGAGTATCTACTTAAGCGTGTTGCGGTTTTAGAACATATCTTGGTTGAAGATAACAAAGAGCTTTTAGAGCAAGATTTGGCACTTGAAAATATTTATGAATCCTTTATCAGAGCGATGAAAAATTAGGTTTTTTCTAGTATAATTCGCCCAATATTTTAAAGAAAAGGGTTCTTATGCTAACAGATCGCGTAAATACACTATCTGAATCGATTACGATTGCCATTTCAACGCTTGCCGGTGAGCTAAAAGCACAAGGTAAAGACATACTTAGTTTCTCTGCCGGAGAGCCTGATTTTGA
>DKFQ01000123.1:14970-15487 GCA_002452425.1 Sulfurimonas sp. UBA6792
AAAAGAGACAATGGCTTAACATACGCTCCAAACCAAATCATCACAAACAATGGTGCGAAACACTCTCTTTTTAACCTTTTTGCGGCAGTAGTTCAAGAGGGTGACGAGGTAATCATCCCATCTCCATACTGGGTAACCTACCCTGAACTTGTCCTCTATCACGGCGGAACGGTTGTAGAGATTGAGACAAATGACGAGAGTTCATTTAAAATCACTCCAGAGCAGTTGAAAAACGCTCTTACTCCAAAAACAAAGATGATAGTTCTTACAAGCCCATCAAACCCGACAGGTTCAGTTTACTCAAAAGAGGAACTGACCGCTCTTGGTAAAGTTTTAGAGGGAACAGATGTACTTGTTGCAAGCGATGAGATGTACGAAAAACTTATCTATGACGGTGAGTTTACATCTGCGGCGGCTGTTAGCGAAGATATGTTTAAGAGAACTATCACTATCAACGGTCTTAGCAAATCAGTCGCTATGACGGGTTGGAGATTTGGTTATATGGCGGCTCATCAAA
>DKFQ01000074.1:0-4667 GCA_002452425.1 Sulfurimonas sp. UBA6792
GGGCTTGGGCTGGGTGCATCAAAAGGCATCCTCTTTAAGGAGGCGGCTGGGCTTGAGACGATGGCAAAAACAAATGTTCTTGTTTTGGATAAGACGGGAACAATTACGGCAGGAAAGCCAGAAGTTGTCAAAGAACATATTTTTGAACCATTTGACAAGACTTTGCTTTACTCTTTTGTAGCATCCTCAAACCACCCTATAGCTAAAGGGGTGGCAAGATTTATCAAACAAGAGAATGAAAATCTTCATGAATGCACTTTTGATCTCTTTACGCAAATCCCTTCGCAGGGCATGATGGCAGAACTCGGAGATATAAGGCTGCTTGGAGGAAATAAAAAGCTTTTGGAGACAAATGGTATCGTTATGGGTTTTTCAAGCGATGCGACGCTCTTTAGCTTTGCCATAAACCAAAAAGTTGTCGCTATTTATGAACTTGAAGATAGAGTAAAAGAGGGTGTTTTAGAACTTGTTGATGCTATGAAAAAGATGCAGATTGATGTTGTTATGCTCACAGGAGACAATGAGAGTGCGGCGAGAAAAGTGGCTTTGAATGTTGGTATAGAGAGAGTTTTGTATGAGCAAACACCTCAAAGTAAAGCAGAGTTTATCAACAAGCTTCATGACGAAGCAAAAAGCGTTGTCATGGTAGGAGATGGGGTAAATGATATATTGGCACTTGCATCTGCGGACATAGGTATCGCAATGGGCGGCGGGAGCGATATAGCTGTTGAAGTTGGGGATGTGGTGCTCTTAAATAACTCTATAAAATCACTTGAAGAGGCATTTAAGATAAGCACTACTACGTTTGGCTTGATAAAACAAAACCTCTTTATCTCTCTTGTTTATAATGCGCTCACCATTCCCTTAGCTATGGCTGGGTATGTTATACCGCTTGTTGCGGCTATCTCTATGTCGGCGAGTTCACTTTTGGTGGTTGGCAACTCTATGCGTATCCAAAACCAGTGGAAAAAGGGGTAAAGTATGGATAACTGGGTCATAGCTATGATGCTTGGTGCATCTCTGTTTTTGGGGGCGATTGCGCTTTTTGCTTTTTTGTGGGCAGTGAAAAATGGGCAGTTTGATGATGAAGAGAAGTTTTTAAATGCCGCAAAATTTGATGGCGAAGAGGAACTCAATGATGCTTCAAAACAAGAGCAGAAGAAAAAGAGTTTGAAGGAAAATTATAGACCAGAATAGAGAGGAAAAAAGCCATCCCCGAGGGGCGTGGCTTAGGTAAATTACTTACCGATAGTTTGAGCGAATGCGTCTAACTCTGCTTCAGAGTATTTTGCAACTTGACCAGTCATAAGACCTTTCATTGGTCCGCCGTATGTACCAGCTTTGTAACCTTTAAGTGCAGCAGCGATATCAGCGTGAGTCATCTCAGCAACGTTTTTAGACTTTCCAAGAGCAGCTTTGCTCCAGTCAGCACCATGACAACCAGTACAAGCTCCAGCGTTTACAGCAGCCATTAAAGCAGTTGATGCAGTTAATGCAACGATTGATAATACGATTTTTTTCATTTTTAACCCTTTTTTATGAATTTCGGGCAAATTATAGTGATTTTACTCTTAAATAGATGTTAATGGTTTATTGGTTAACATTTTATTAAATTTAGGAAGATACGGATGTGTAAATGAGATACATTGACAACGATTTAAAAGACAAAACAATCCTTATAACTGGGGGTGCAGGCTTCATTGGTTCGAGCTTGGCATTTTACTTTCAAGAGAATCATCCAGAAGCAAAAGTTATAGTTCTCGATTCATTTAGAAGCGGTGAAACCCTCTCTAATGGGAACTTAAGAAGTTTTGGACATTTTAAAAATCTCATAGGTTTTCGTGGCGAAGTGATAAGCGGCGATATCAATGACAAAGATGTGTTGCTTAACTTAGAATTAAATTATAAATTTGACACTATTTTTCATGAAGCTGCCATCTCTGACACTACCGCACTAGAGCAAGATTTGATGATAAAAACAAATGTAAATGCTTATAAAGATTTACTCGAACTTGCCATTAGCCATGGCGCAAATATGATTTACGCATCATCTGCCGCAACTTACGGAAATGCGCCATCTCCTCAGAGAGTAGGGCATGAAGCACCGCAAAATGTTTACGGTTTTTCAAAACTTTGCATGGACAATCTGAGCCGTGAATATATGGGTAAAAGCGATAGTAAAATAGTCGGGCTTAGATACTTTAATGTTTACGGTGCAAGAGAGTACTTTAAAAACACCACTGCATCTATGATTTTGCAGTTTGGTCATCAGATACTTTCAGGTAAAAATCCTCGTCTTTTTGAAAACAGCGATAAGATTTTAAGGGATTTTATCTATATAGAAGATATCATTCAGGCAAATATAAAAGCGATGAATCCAAAAGAGAGCGGGATTTTTAATGTCGGAACGGGCAGGGCTAGAAGTTTTCAAGATATAGTGGATATTTTGCAGCATGAGCTAGAAACTAGTTTGCCTTGCGAATATATCCCAAATCCGTTTGTCGGGAGTTACCAGTTTCATACGGAGGCGGATATCTCTACAACAAAAGAGGTGCTTGGGTATGAACCTCGTTTTGAGATGGAAGATGGTATAAAAGCTTATGTCGGTGAAATCAGAAGAATTTATGAACAAGAAGTGAAAAAATGAAAAATTTTAAAGGTTTGCATCCTCGTATTTTGGTTGTCGGTGATTTGATGATAGACCACTATCTGTGGGGAAGTTGTGAGAGAATTTCTCCCGAAGCTCCCGTGCAGGTTGTTGATATCGCAAAAGAGACAACCGTTCTTGGCGGTGCAGGAAATGTTATAAACAACCTTGTGACTTTGGGGGCGAAAGTCTCTGTTAGCAGTGTTATAGGCGATGATGATATCGGTGTCGAACTTGTAGGCATGCTTCGCTCTCTTGGTGTCGATACTTCAAACATAGTTACTCAAAAGGGTAGAAAAACATCAAAAAAAAGTCGAGTGATAGCAAGCTCGCAACAAATTTTACGATATGACAAAGAGAGTAAGGAGCAGATATCAAAAAGTATAGCAGATGATATCGTAAGTTCTTTGCAAGATGTGATGCATAACTATGATGCGGTAATACTTTCTGACTACGGCAAGGGTGTTTTAAGCGATGAGCTATGTCAAGGGATTATAAAACTTTGTTCAAAAAACAGCGTAAAAGTTTTGGTTGATCCAAAGGGGATCGACTATAGCAAATACAAGGGTGCATATCTTCTTACGCCAAATAAAAAAGAGGCGATGATTGCTACTAAAATAGATATAAAAGATAGAGATACGCTTGAAGCGGCTCTTTTAAAACTTAAAAAAGAGTGCGAGTTAGGTATCTCTATGATTACTCTCTCAGAAGACGGGATAGCGACTTTCGGGGATGAGATGAAGATTTTTCCTACGCTAGCAAAAGAGGTTTTTGATGTAACGGGTGCGGGAGATACGGTTATAGCTTCCATCGCATACGCTCTTAGTGCAGGCGTAAATATAGACAAAGCTGCATCGTTTGCAAATCTGGCGGCGGGTGTGGTTGTGGGTAAAATCGGCTCGGCGACTGTTAGTCTTGATGAGATAGAAGAGTATGAGGCAACTCTGCATAAAAGTACCTCTGATGCGCATATAAAGAGTTTTGATGAGATAAAAGCAGTGGTTGAGAGATACCGCAAAAATGGTAAAAAAGTCGTCTTTACAAACGGCTGTTTTGATATCTTGCATGTCGGGCATGTGAAGTACCTTCAAGAGGCAAAGAGTTTTGGAGATGTCCTTATAGTCGGACTTAACTCCGACGCATCTGTAAAAAGACTCAAAGGCGAATCAAGACCTGTAAATATAGCCGAGGATAGAGCTTACATCTTAGCGGCTCTTGAAGCTGTTGATTTTGTCGTACCGTTTGAGGATGACACGCCATATGAACTGATAAAAATGGTCTCCCCCGACATACTTGTAAAAGGCGGCGACTATAAGGGCAAAGATGTTGTGGGAGCTGAATTTTCGGGGGAGTTGAGACTTGTCGATTTTGTGGATGGGAAGAGTACGACAAAGACCATAGAGAGGATACAGGGGAGCTAAAGGTTTAGCTCTCTTACTGCCTCTACAACCTCTGCGGCTTCTATGCTTTTCATGCACTCATGATGTCCCAGAGGACACTCTCTTCTCATGCATGGCGCACACTCCATCTCATGTCTGACGATAATGCTCTTTTCATTCATCCATTGGGAAGTTTCCGTGTGTTTTGTCGGTCCGAAAATAGAGACGGTCGGGACGCCATATGCGGCGGCTACATGCATCGGTCCGCTGTCGTTTGTTACAAACAAAGAGCATCCGCCGATAAGTGAACAAAGCTCTTTTATGGTTGTCTTTCCTGCTAAGTTTGTGTAGTTTGTCACATGTGATGCTTTGAGGTTTGTCTCAATCTCTTTTGCCATCTCCACCTCGTTTGGACCGCCAAAGATGATGATGTCGTAACGCTCGCTATACTCTTTTGCGACTGCCGCAAATCTCTCTGGATACCATCTTTTGGCACTCCCGTAAGTTGCTCCTGCGTTTATACCCATCATAGGTTTGTCAAATTTTTTGGGTTTAATGTAGAGTTTTAGAGGTGGCGTATTTTTGTCCCATGCGTCGGTGTTTATCATGGCAAGCTCGGCGTACTGTTTGGCAAGGTGTTT
>DKFQ01000074.1:4694-15819 GCA_002452425.1 Sulfurimonas sp. UBA6792
GAAGAGTGGATTTGGTTTCTAAAAGAGAGTGCCATGTCAAAACTGCCTAGTTTTTTGGCAAGTTCATAGGTGGCTTTTACTCTGTTTTGGGCTTTTTTTGTCTCATCGACTATGGCATTTTTGCAAAGAGGATGGTATTTGAGTGCTTCAATGGTTACAAAACTACCCACAAAAGTAAACTCCGCTCTTGGATAGTGTTGTGATAAAAGCTCTATGGCAGGAGTTGCCATAACGGCGTCGCCTAGCCAGTTTGGTAAGATGATAAGTATCTTCATGTTTTGCCTACTCTATAAATATATAAATCGGCTCTGCGCCAATCTCTAAAAACTCGCCCTCTATCTTTTCGCCGCTGCTTGAAAAAGGTCTGAAAATATCCTCATTTTTTATGCTTTTTGGTTGCAGTGACCAGTGGATTTGGAGCAGTTCGTCATTCTCTAATAAACATTGGAGTATATGATGCCCTCTTTTGATGTCAAGGCGTAAAAACTCCGCATTTTTGAGCGTATGAACCATGTACTTATAGACTTCATAAGCCTCTCTTTTGCGTAAACCCTCTCTGTTATCGACAAGCCCATACCCAGTCGCAACAAGCTGATGCCACGAGAGAGAATCAACCTGTTGCGAGGCAAAAGCAAGGAGGTGGTAGCGTAACATGTAGGCGGCATAAAGCTCCTCACTCACACACTCATATTCGCTTGTCGGAGCATAAGGTGCAGTGCCGCTTATGGGCCAGTTGGTCTCTGTGATGTGAAGCTCATGCGCACTTTTTGGACTAAGCCAAACCATAGTTGTGAGAAGTGAGATTTTGTCAAGCAGAGTAAAGCCCATCTGCATATTTTCAGGTGCGCCTCGTCTGTCAACATAGAGAAGTGACGATACTCCGTCATAATGGCAGTCGCAAAAGTTAAAAAGCGTATGCGCCGTGAAGTGGTACTCAAAGTCTATAACGCCGCTGCCGATAAGCTTGATATTTGGGTATTTTGAGGTTTTCAAATCATAGGCAACTTTATAAAAACTGCCGTACTCATCAACGCTGAAAAATCCCCATTTTGCCCTGTTTATGGTTGAGCCTATTTCAAAAATATCTACTATTTCGCCAAGTGTGCTAAAGATGGTCTCCAAATCTCTTCGCAAAAGTTCCAAATTCTCAACATGCTCTCTATCTTGCAGGATTTTGAGCGTTACTTTTTTATCATAACAAAGAAGCAGAAACTCTTTTAAGGACGGAAGTTTCTCCATCTCCCAAAGCTTCAAGCGCACCAAAACTCTCTCCACGCCAAGCTCTTCAACCATCGCAAGTGTCGCTTCAGGCCCTCTCTCAAAGTCGATACTGATGCAAAAAAAGTCATGGGAGCAAATCTGTTTTCTTTTGACAAAAGGCGTAAGCACAAGTGAGAGAGGAAGCACTGCAAGAGAGACAAAAAATGTCTTTAAAAGTGAGCTAAACTGACTTTTGCGCATCTCTTTTTTGTAAGTTTTGTCTTTGAGCGGATAGGGCTGATCCGAATAGTTATCCCAGATATATGGCTGTTTCATAAGGGGAATTATAACCTTTTTAGGCTATTTTGCCCACAGATTTTTTTCTAAAAGATATGCTTGTGCGGTGTCTATTGCAAAAAGGAGGTTAATATCTTCTTGAGAAATAGATTTTTGTTCGACTACATTTTTAAAATTATGTACTACATAGCCATCGTTTTTTATTAACCCTATCATATTACCTGCAAAGTAATACACAAATCTATCTTCAATCTCTTTATCAAATAGTGATGTGCCAAGAGTTGTTATGTTCGCTTCAAATCCTAGCATATCCACAATAGTAGGAAAGATGTCTGTTTGAGAGCCAAGAGTAGCTATTTCTTGGGGTTTATATATTTTTGGTGCATATATTGCTAAAGGGATTCTATAATGTTCAATACTTCCAAGTTTTTCTTGGTCGCCTCTTAATTTCTTGCCTATTTCATTTAATGCGTCGCCATTGCCATGGTCTGCAGTAAATATAAAGATTGTGTTATCAAACCAAGGCTCTTTTTTTGCGTTTTCCATAAATTTTTTTATTGCATTGTCAACATACATATAAGCATTAAGTTCACCATAGTAATTGTTTAAATCATGCGGATACTTCTCAAGCTCTGCACGTGGGAGATAGAGGTCTGGATGATTTGTAGAAGTAAATGCAAAAGTTAAAAAAGGCTCTTTGAGAGTTGAGATTTTTTGATTGTAAAATGTAAGAAGATTATGATCGTATGTGCCAGTCCGAGCATCTCTTCCCTTTTCAATAATTTCAACATTTGGAATATCTTCTGCTCCATAGTATTCATCAAAACCAGCTAAATTTGAGATAGCATCAATTCTATAAGAACGACGATTTCCTCCTTGCATTGCAAGTGTAGAATATCCATTTTGTTTTGCAATAGTCCCTAAATAACTAAGGTTAGAGAGTTCTAATCCTCTTCCAAGATATTCAAATCCACTTGAGAGAGTTACACCCGTAAAGAGTGATGTTATACCAAAAATTGATCTAAAGCCGTTAGCATAAAAGTTTGTAAATTTAAGTGATTCGTTACTGAGTTCTTTAAAAAATGGAGTTATATTTAGCTCTTTATATTTTGTAAAACCGTCTATATGTTCAGCACCCCATGACTCAAGCAGTACTATGACGACATTGTGTTTTTGATTATTTTTTGCTTTGTATGATCTTAAAAGAGGGTGGTTATCGTCCACAAATGGAGCGTTAGGTGTTACGAGAGCTTCTTTAGTAATCTCTATAGCTTTTTGTTTATCCATTAAGTTGTGTTTCTGCTCATTTTTTGCAGTTTTAAAAATGGCAAAAACACCATTAAGTGCCAAATTTCCTGAACTTATTTTGTTTGTTGCAAATGCATCGGATGTCCCAAATGCTTTACCAGATATAGTGCCTCTTATACCTAAAAACAGCACTAATATAGCTACAAATGAGTAGATAAGCAATTTTTTTTCTCTACAAAAGTATCTATTGGTAAGGAAAAAAACTTATAAGAAAAAATAATAAAGATTACAATAAACAATATAGCACCGAGTGTGTATGGCAAATATGAGTTAAAAGCAATATTTATGATGATGTTGAAGTCGTTACCTAGATTAAATATCTCGTTTGACAGATGTCTATGAATAAATTTAAAGTATAAGACATTACTAAATGAAATGATAAAGATGAGTAGCAGGACTAATCCCCATAAAACACCTATCCATCTTCTAACATAGTAGTTTTTTATAAAAATAAATAGCAAAACAAAAGGGATGGAAAAAGTAAAAAGAGTTATCATATCTACTCTAAAGCCCATAAAAAATGAATGCATAACTTCTAAGATTGTAAGGTCTCCAAAGTCATTTGGGTAAAAAAGATAAAGAGATACTCTTATCAGCTTCATAATAAAAAAAGCCAAAAGAAGCATCCACAATATCTGCGTAAATTGATTTCTAAATTTCAATAAAGAACTCCTAAAAAAAATGGCTAGACAATAGAATATGTTAGATTTAAGTAAAGTGGAATTGTAGCTTTTTTAAGCTAAAATAACCTTTTGTACTAAGAGCTAAGGAAACAGCATTGCGAAACCAGCCAAAATATAATTTTTTTAAAAACACCTCTTATGCACTCAAAGGGTTGCGGGATTTGGTAAAGAACGAATCTTCTTTTAAGATAGAACTTCTGCTTTTTTTCGTTTTGTTGCCTCTCATTTTTTTCATAGAGACAACGCTCTCAAACAAGCTTCTTATGTTTATCTCTCTTATGCTTATGCTTATCGCAGAGGCGGCAAACAGTGCCATAGAGAGGGTTGTTGACCTTGTTACCTTAGAGCATCATGAGATGGCGGGAAGAGCAAAGGATGTGGGGAGTACGGTAGTTTTTTTAAGCATCTCTCTTTTTGTCGTTGTGTGGGGAAGTATTATTTTTGATACTTTTTTGTAGAGGCAAATAATGAACATTTTAGTAGTGCGCACAGATAAACTCGGTGATTTTATAACGGCTCTCCCTACATTTTATGTGCTAAAACAGCACAATCCCCAAAATAAAATCATCGCTTGCGTAGCACCTCTTAATAGAGCATTAGCACAGAGTTGTGACTTTATAGATGAGGTTATAGTTGATGATGGCAGAAGTTTTTGGGGGTTGGTTGCAAAGCTAAAAGAGGCAAAAATAGACGCTTCCATAACCCTTTTTTCAAATACACGCATGGCTCTTGCCCAGTTTTTTGCACGCATCCCAAAACGCATAGCACCCGCTACAAAAATAGCTCAGATTTTTTATAACAAAAGAGTTGTGCAAAGAAGAAGTGAAGTAAAAATGGCAGAATTTGAGTATAACTTAGAGCTAACAAAAGCTCTTTTTAGCGATATAAACTTAGAGTACAAAAAACCGCTTTTGGAGTTTGGAGATGCAAAAAATATCTATGATGATTTTTGCAAAATGTATCAAATAACCAAAGATGTAGTTGCTTTTCATGTCGGCTTTGGAGGCTCAAGCGATGCAAACTGGAATCTTGATGAGTATGAAACTCTGATCCGTGAAGTTATAAAAGTCGGTAAATACCAAGTCGTACTGACATTTGGTCCTGATGAAAAAGCCCTTTATGAAGAGATGCAAAAGAGACTCTTTGATGTAAATGCAGTTTTTTATCTCTCGCTTGAGGGGCTTGTCTATTTTGCGAAACTTGTAAGTAATTTCAGGCTTTTTATCTCTACTTCAACTGGAACTTACCATATAGCTTCACTTGTGGGAATACCGACAATGACATTTTTTGCGGACAACCTTTTTGCAAGTGCTAGAAGGTGGAAGAGTGTCGGAGACGAAAAGTTGCAAAAGCATTTTGGTTTGCCGAGTGATAAAGAGAAAAAAGAAGCACTGCTTGAAGAGGTAAAGAGAGCGTTGGCAGAGCTTTAATGCTCCCAGCTTATATCCTCTTTTACGACTTTTGCAGGGTTGCCGACTGCAACTGAGCCGCTAGATACAGATTTCGTAAGAACTGAACCTATACCTACCACCGAATTTGCTCCGATGCTCACACCTTTTAGTATCGTAACATCATCGGCTACCCATACTTTATCGCCAAGCATAATATCTTTAGCACTGTTTATAATCTGAGTGTTTTGATATATCGGATGCCCGTCTGATGTCATAAGCTTTGCATTTCTGCTTAGCATACACTCATCGCCGATAGTGAGTTTAATATTTTCCTCTTTTGCACTTAGGTAGCACCCGTCTCCGATTATAGAGTTTTTACCTATGACAATTTGACAGCCGTCACCTACTATCTCTATAAAAGAGCCGTTTATTTTTACACCGCTTTTTATATGCAGAGTGTTGTTTTGACCTTTGATAACTATTTTTGTTTTGGATATCTTCAGATTGCCATCAACTAAGATTTTGTTATTGTTTCCGCTGATTTTGATTTTGTTTTTTATCTTTTGGAAGAATGTCAATTGATTCATTTTCGTTCTTTGTTTAACTCATAAAGTTTTATATATTTGTAAAAGTTTGTAGCCATATGAGAAAATGCTATGATGAGTCCTGCATAACCGTCTAAAAAGCCTCTTTTAATAAAGTAAGTTTTAAAAAAAGAAAAAATGCCGTTAAAAAATGCTTTTGCGGGTGAAGAGTTTTTTTTGCCTACATTGCTAAGAGCAAATTCACTTGAATAACGGTCAAGCTTGATGATAAAATCAGTAATTGTTGCATAAGGATAGTGTTTAACACTGCCATTTATGGGTACTATACCAAAACCTTCTTCAATAATTTTTTCATGAACTCTCTCTTTGGTAAATGCCGTTTTTGTTCTGTTAAAGAGCCTAATTATGATGTCATCTCCCCAGCAGTGTTTTATTTGAGTGTTTTTGTAGTAGTTTTCTCTTAAAATAGCATATATATTTTTATCGTTTAACTCTATGGAGATTAGATTTTTTATAAATTCATCCGACAAAACTTCATCCGCATCAAGTGAGAGTACCCAATCATTTTTTGCAAAAGAGCAGGCAAGATTTTTTGTCTCTCCAAATCCTAAAAACTCTCCTTGAAAGATGGTAACATTTGAGTATCTTTTTGCAATTTCCAGTGTTTCATCCGTTGAGCCGTTGTCGTATAAAACAACATCTTCAAAAAGGTTTAGAGAGCCAAGCGTTGCATCTATGGTAGCGGCTGCGTTTTTTACGATAATAACGCATGAAATATTTTTAATCGACAACGGCTTCTCCTCTGAGTCTTTTTTTTGCATTTTTTCTATCTTTATGTGCTTGCGACTCTTTTAGCGCGATTCTTAAACAACCCTCTTCATCACTCTCTATCAGCTTAGAATACTCTTTTATAATTATTTTTAAGTCCTCATCCTTAGCCCAAAGTTTAGCAAAATTTTTAAGTCTCTCATCTAAATCGAGAGGTTTAAATTCCATTCTGTTTATATCTACTATCTTAAATATATAGTCCTCATTTTCTTCTTTTATAAGGATATTGCCAGGTGAGTAATCAAGATGAAAGATACCTTGTTCGTGAAGTTTGTAAGTAAATCTTGCAAAGGCTTTAAATACTTCCTCTTTATCTTTAAAATCAGCTTGAAGTAGCGGTTCTCTTATGGTAAAATCATACTTGAAATTTTCGCTTACAAAGTAGCTCTCATGCATGAGACCAAACTTTTTAAACTCTACATATCCTATGGGTTTTGGCACAAAGTCAATTATCTTTATGCTGTTTTCATAAGATTTTTTCGCTTTTGAATCTCTAAAAAATGTATAGACTATTTTGTTTAGGATACTTGGGATTTTAAAAGATTTTACAACTAAACTCTCACCATTGAAATCAATGATTTTTATCTCGTTTCTTGCTTTGTGGATGGAGTCTGTTGCGCTTAAAAAATAGTTTTTTATATCTTTTAGCAGCGCTTCATATCTCTCTTCTATTGATTTAAACTTCATTTTCTATCCTGCTTTGAGCTATAAATATTCCGGTGAAAAGAGCAAAAAGAGACATTGGAAAAATAATGTGAATCATGTTTATACTAAAACTTGAAATTGTAAAAACAGATACGAAGATAATAATCAGATTTTTATATTCCTTCTCCTGTATTTTTAATTTTATAAGTGAATAAAAAATCATTACATATAAAAACAATCCAAAAATTCCCAAATCTACAGCTACTTGCATAAAGCAGTTGTGATACGTTGGCATTGTTTCTACACATTTCATATGAGGGGTGTGTTTTGAGATATATTCATGGGCGGTATTCATGTCGTTAGTGACACCAATTCCAAAAAGAGGGTTGTCAAGAAATATTTCACTTCCTATTTTTAGTACGCCAACTCTCAATCCTAAGGAAGTACAATAATTTTCTTCTTCCACCATTTTTTGGAAGTCTTCAATCCCTACTGCTACCCTATGTTTAAAATTTGGACTAAAGTTATATGCCATAAATAGAGTTGTAATTATGATAACAACAGTGCCCACTATAGCCATAAATTTGTTTTTTATGTGAAATAAGGTAACTAAAAAGATGGAGAAGAGAAATGCAACTTGACCAGTTCTCCCTCCGTTTATAAAGAGGTTTGATGTTGCTGTTATAAAGAAAAAAAGGTAGAGCATTTTTAATTTTGTACTTTCGTGAAAAAAGTATCTGTTGAGCAATAAGAGTGAAGTAAATGCTAAAAACATTGAATACTGAATATGGTTCATAAACGGAGAAGGGTCTTGTGATGTTGTCTCTTTCCACTGAACAAGTTCAAAAAATATAGCGTATGAGAGAAGCTCGGATATAAACATTCCTACTAAAAAAGCTGATATTGCAAATTCTAGGTATTTTTTTTCTATTGTTGTCGCAACTATGGGAATAATGAGAAAATACCAATATTTTCTGATGTAAACAAGACCGCCTAATGGGTCGCTAGACCATAAAAGAGAAAAGATACTGACAACAACAAAAGCTAAAAGAAATAAAAGAGTAGTGTTAAATTTTAAAAAATTCAATTTTTGTTTTAGGTTGTCGCTAAAAAACCAAATTATTGCCATTAAGATTGTTGTAAAAATTATTAATGCTTTAGAAATCGGTACGGCAAGTGCATATAAAACAAATAGATAATTTATAGCTTGGTTTGCAGAAATATTTTTAAGTTTTGCAATGGTTAAATTCATATAATTTCCCTAAAAAACTTATCAAATTTTTCTACAGTCGTTTTATGCGCCATCTTTGTCTCCAACGTATAAGCGCAATTTTGTGAAAGTTCAGCCAGTTTTTGTGGTGCATCATGCAGCTCTATGATTTTTTGCGCAATGGCATCTGCATCTTTGATTGGAACGATAAAACCGTTAAATCCATCCTCTATGATTTCAGCATTTCCCTCTATGGCGGAGGCGATAACAGGGGTTTTTGCGGCAAGTGCTTCTAAGATGACACGGGAAAGCCCCTCTTTTCTAGTCGAAGCCTGAACCAAAACAGAGCATGATGCGATGATTTGCGGCGCATCGTTTCTGTAGCCTGTAAGATGGATGCGCTCTTGCATCCCGCTATTTTTTATCTCTGAAACATACGGCTCTTGTGAGATATTTTGCCCGATAAGAATGATATGAATATCCTCATAGCGTGCCAATTTTTTTGCGGCTTGCAAGAGGTAGCTAAGTCCTTTGTGTGGTCGTACATTTGCAACAAAAGCGACATTGAAATTGCTGTTTTTTGTTCCAAACTCTTCTAGGTTCATACTCTGTGTGTTGTACCATGAGAGTTCATGTCCCTTGTAGATAGTCTCGACTTTTTTGGATTTGTCAAATATCTGTTTTTTGACACGTTTTGTTACCGCCTCGGAGACACAGATAACACCATCTACTCTAGGGTTTAGCGCATTAAGGTAGGCACTTGGGTCATGACGATACAACCCGCCCGTCGTTCCTCTGTAGGTGACAAGTTTTACATCCATTCCCAGACATGCGATATTTGCGTTAGAAATAGCTTTTGAGTTGGTTGCAAAAACAACATCTATGCTATGCTCTCTTATGGCTTCTCTTATATTTTTTATAGTTTTTGGCGAAATCTTTTTTTTGTAGTGTGCATCGATAATTCGAATGCCATTTTCTCTAAATCTTGTAGCGTAAGCACTAGCCTCTTCCGTCATGATAGTGATGTTATAGCCAAACTTTAGAAGTGAGATATATATCTCTGCTTCTGGTCGTACGCTGTTGTAAGAGCCGTCTGTAGCGGTAAGTACGAGAAGATTCAATTGAGAAGTTCCTTTGCGATTTGTATGATTTCGTCTGCTTCTATCTCTTGTATAGAAAAGTCGTTTTTGTTAAGCTTGTAGTGATTTACAACGCTTGAAGATTTTACCACTCTGTTTATAGGCGTGACATAGACACGATTTGTCGGTGTCGGTCCAAAAATGGTAATGGACGGCATATTGAGCCCCCATGCCATGTGGGTTGGTCCGGTGTCGTTTCCAATAAGCAAAGAACATTTAGAGATAACATACTTTAGCTCATCCAACGAACCACGAGGAAGCAGTTCCAAATACTCTGAGTGTTCCTGCATCCAAAGAGCTTTTTTATGCTCTTCATCACTTCCCCAGACTATAAGCGTTGGTATTTTGAGTGCCTCTGCAATCTCTACAAACTTCTCTTTTGGGTAGTTTCTGCTCTCCCACGTCGAACCTATGACAAAAATATTGAATTTTTCGGGAAGATTTGACACATGCGAGGATGCAAACAAAAACTTCTCTTTTTTTACAATCTCTTCACTTGAGACTTTTATGCCAAGCGGTTCACAAAGCACGGCAACATTTCTGTCTATGGTGTTGGCATTGTAAGCAATGGAGACTTTTTTGTCATAAAAAAGAGAGGCGATACCCTCACGGATAGACTCTTTGTCAAAACCCGCAACCGCTTTTGCACCTATGATTTTAGCCACGATGGCGGATTTGAGAAGCCCTTGCGCATCTATGACGATGTCATAATTGTTTTTTGAGTAGGTTTTTAGGATTTTGTACTGCGTAAAAATCTCGCTCTTTCTCTTTTTGAGCAATTTGAGGTTTATGGGTAAAATATTGTCTATATGGGTATTGTTTTTAAGTACATCCGCAAATGCCTTCTCAACAACCCAATCAATTTGCGAAGTCGGCAAAACTTTTTTGATAAATTGCAACGCAACCATTGCATGAATGATATCGCCCATAGCCGAGAGTTTTACTATACAGATTTTCATTTAGAGGCTTTGCACTGCATCGTAGATTTTTTGCATCTGAGTGTCATAGTTAAACTCTCTCTTGGCTTTTTCATAGCCTGCTTGTGCAAGTGACTCTTTGATATGAGTATTTTTGTAGAGATACTCTATTTTCTCTGCCAAATCTTCAGTACTTCTGTCAAAAAGAAGCCCATCTATACCATCTTGAATAATTTCTAGCGGCCCGCCTCTGTCTGTAACGATGGTGCATACTTTGTGCATCATTGACTCTATAACAACTAGCCCAAATGTCTCTTTTTGGCTTGCCAAAACTGTAACATCGCAAAGACTTATGTGTTCGCTTACATCTTTTGTAAAGCCGCTAAAGATAACTCTCTCTTGCATTCCCAAACTTTTCACTCTCTCTTCGAGCTCCGCAAGGTACGCTTCGCTCATAGTATGACCTACAATGAGTGCTTTAATGTTGTACTCTTTAAGTTTTGCTAGAGCCTCTATAACGATATACTGCCCTTTGTCCTCACAGATTCGACCAACTATGCCGACTACAAACGCATCTTTTAACTCATATTTGGTTCTTAAATCCTCAACTTTTTGCATATCAACCTGAGACTCTTTTGCACCAAGGTATATAGTCTTTACTGGTGGTCTGATCTCTTGAGGAATAAACTTTTGCATCTGCTCTTCTATTTGTTTGGTTACTGCATGGAGCAGGTCGATATTTTTATAGAGCCATCGATGGTAGAAATCATCCTTAAATCTCGTCATATTCATATGTCTCGAGTGGATGATTTTTGGCTTTTTTTTGCTGAATAACTTCGCTAAAACAACAGTTATTATGTCTTTGCCCCAGTGAAAATGAACGATGTCTATGTCATTGTTATCTATAAATTTTGCGAGTTGCAGTGCTGGGATAAATGGAAAAAATTTATTGCGCTTAATGG
>DKFQ01000074.1:15852-38392 GCA_002452425.1 Sulfurimonas sp. UBA6792
TCAAAACAGTTTACGGCAGAGAGTTCTAGTCCGCCAAGTCCATGGGCAAGGCAAACTTCGGCAATATTTTTTTTCATAAAAACCTATTCATTTTTTGTAAGAGAGGATTTTACACAAAAGAGAATGAAAAAAAGATTATTCAGCGCTTTTTAGATAAAATTTGCACAAAATAAGAGTTTTGGAACTGCTTTGAAAAAAATATTGAAACGTTATTTGCCATATATGAAAGAGTACAAGTTTGAGTATTTTTTAGTGCTCATCGGTATGATCTTTACGGTGAGTGCGACGACGGCGACGGCGCATATCATGAAGCCGCTTATGGATGAGATGTTCATAGAGAAGAAAGAGGAGATGCTTTATCTTATTCCGCTTGGTCTTGTTGGTATCTATTTTTTTAAGTCGGTGGGCAGATATATGCAGTCAGTTTTTATGACGTATGTAGGGCAGCATATCGTTACGAGATTTCGAGAGATACTTTTAGAAAAAATCATCAACTTTGATATGTCGTATCTTTACCAAAACCGAAGCGGCGAGCTTATCTCTCGTGTGACCAACGACATTGAGCGTATTCGCTATTTTGTCTCTAACATGCTCCCAGAATTGCTTCGCGAGAGTTTGACCACTGTCGCACTTGTTGGCTATGTTATCTACCTCAATCCAACTCTTGCTTTTTACTCCCTTGTGCTTTTACCGTTGGCGATTTACCCTATTTTGCAAATCGGAAAAAAGCTCAAAAAGTACTCGCGCCGTTCACAAGAGAAAAACGCAGATGTCGTGAGCCGCCTTACTGAGGTGTTTAACAACAGCGAAATTATCAAGGCAAATGCAACCGCTAAGTTTGAGATGGGGCGTTTTAGTACGCAAAATTGGCAGTTTTTCAAGATAAATATGAAGTCTGTCTATGTCGGAGATATTGTCTCGCCGCTTATGGAGATAGTAGGAGCGGCCGGACTTGCGGCGGTTATCTTTGTGGGCGGCAAAGAGGTTTATGAGGGACGCATGAGTGTGGGCGAATTTACCGCTTTTATCACCGCTGTAGGGCTTGTTTTTCAGCCTATTCGCCGCATCGGTTCCATCTATTCCAAAATCCAAGATGCCGTAGCTGCAAGTTCACGTGTTTTTGAGCTTTTAGATATACAAAACAAGATAACCGATGGCACAAAAATTTTAGAAAAAGATATAACGCATATAGAGTTTAGGGATGTAAAACTTGCTTATGATGAGGGTTATGCACTTGATGGCGTAAATGTTGAGATAAAACAGGGGCAAAATGTAGCTCTTGTAGGAGATAGCGGCGGCGGTAAAAGTACATTTATAAACATGCTTTTACGCTTTTATGACCCAAACGAGGGCAAGATTCTCATAAATGGCACAAATATAAAAGAGTTTACGCAAGATTCTCTCAAGCACCATATCTCTTTAGTGACGCAAAGAATCTACATCTTTCAAGACACTTTGGCGGCAAATGTTGCTTACGGACAAGAGATTGATGAAGTGCGAGTTAAAAATGCGCTTGTTTTGGCAGATGCGTGGGCTTTTGTAGAGTTGCTTGAAGAGAGTATATATACAAAGATGGAGGAGTTTGGCTCAAACCTCTCAGGCGGACAGAGACAGCGCATCGCCATCGCCAGAGCCATCTACAAACACGCCTCGCTTCTGCTCTTTGATGAGGCGACATCAGCACTTGACAATGAGAGCGAAAAGCGCATACAAGACGCGCTTGACACATACACAAAAGACAAAATCACCATAACTATAGCCCATAGACTTAGCACGATAGAGCATGCAGATATGATTTTGGTTATGCAAAAAGGGAAGATTATCGCAAGCGGAAAACATAGCGAACTTTTAGAGAGTTGCGAGGTTTACCAGAGGCTGGCAGGAAAGTTACAAAAGTAAAGGATAGAGAGACATGAACAAAATCTTAAAATTGATAGGTCGAGAAAAAGAGCTTTTTGGAGATGACATAAAAACAAAGAGCGAGGAGCTAGAACAGATAGTTTCTTCTTCCTCTTTTCTTGTTATCGGCGGAGCGGGAAGTATCGGTCAAGCGGTAACAAAAGAGATATTTAAGAGAAATCCTAAAAAACTGCATGTTGTTGACATAAGCGAAAACAATATGGTGGAACTTGTACGTGATATCCGTAGCTCTTTTGGGTACATTGATGGCGAGTTCGCCACTTTTGCGCTTGATATCGGCTCGCATGAGTATGACGCTTTTATAAAAGCAGACGGGAAGTATAACTATGTTTTAAACCTCTCGGCACTCAAACATGTACGCAGTGAAAAAGACCCGTTTACTCTTATGCGTATGATTGAAACAAATATTTTTAACACCGACAAAACATTGGAGCAATCCATACAAAACGGTACGAAAAAGTACTTTTGTGTCAGCACCGACAAAGCCGCAAATCCTGCAAACATGATGGGTGCGAGCAAGAGAATAATGGAGATGTTTGTGATGCGTAAATCCAAACAGATAGATGTCTCTATGGCACGATTTGCAAATGTGGCTTTTAGTGACGGAAGTCTTCTTCATGGATTTAACCAACGCATAGAGAAAAATCAGCCTATCGTTGCGCCAAACGATATAAAAAGATATTTTGTAACGCCGCAAGAGAGCGGTGAACTATGTCTTATGTCTTGTATTTTTGGCGAAAACAGAGATATTTTCTTTCCAAAACTAAGCGAAAATCTGCATCTCATTACCTTTGCGGATATCGCCGTGAAGTATCTCACAGAGAAAGGTTTTGAGCCTTATTTGTGTAAAGATGAAGATGAAGCAAGAGAATTGGCAAAAACTTTACCTGCGGATGGAAAGTGGCCATGTCTCTTTACTGCCAGCGATACAACAGGCGAAAAAGATTTTGAAGAGTTTTTTACCGATAAAGAAGTTTTAGATATGGCTAGATTTGAAAACCTTGGTGTTATCAAAAACGAAGCGATTTACGACGAAGAGAGGCTAAATAGCTTTGAGAAAACCATCAAAGGGTATATCCAAAATCTTTCATGGACAAAAGAGGATATCGTCAAAGAGTTTTTTACCATGATTCCTGACTTTGGACACAAAGAGACAGGCAAATATCTTGACGGAAAAATGTAATGCAAAAAATAGTTGATTTTATAAAACAGACTTTTAAAACAGAGAGTTTCATCCCTCTTCATGAACCACGGTTTATCGGTAATGAAAAAAAGTATCTTAACGACTGCATTGATTCTACTTTTGTCTCAAGTGTCGGCAAATATGTAGATACTTTTGAAAAAGAGTTCGCCAAAAAAGTAGGAAGCAAATTTGCCGTTGCGACGGTAAACGGCACGGCGGCACTTCATATTTCACTCATCTTGGCAGATGTCAAAAACGGCGATGAGGTCATCACTCAACCGCTTACTTTTATAGCTACCTGCAACGCCATCAGCTACATTGGGGCAAAGCCTGTTTTTGTGGATGTTGACTTAGACACTATGGGCTTAAGTCCTGATTCTTTAAAACAGTTTTTAGAAGAAAACTGCGAAGTAAAAGATAATAAATGTATAAATAAAACTACAGGAAAAACCATAAAAGCGTGCGTACCGATGCACACTTTTGGGCATCCGTGCCGCATTGATTCGATAAAAGAGATTTGCGATACGTGGCATATAGCTTTAGTTGAAGATGCCGCCGAATCTTTGGGAAGCTACTATAAAGGTAAGCATACAGGTACTTTTGGACAAATCGGTGCGTTTAGTTTTAACGGCAACAAAATCATAACTTCAGGCGGCGGCGGCGTTTTGGTAACCGACGATGAGGTTTTGGCAAAAAGAGCAAAACATATCACAACGACTGCAAAAATCCCTCATCCTTACGAATATGTCCATGACGAGGTAGGCTACAACTACCGACTTCCAAACATAAACGCTGCACTTTTAGTGGCACAACTGGAAAATCTAGATGGTTTTTTAAGTTCAAAAAGAGAGTTGACAGGTATATATAAAGAGTTTTTTTCACATGAAAATATAAAGTTTATAGAAGAACCGCAAGATTCAAGCTCAAACTACTGGCTTCAAGCAGTTTTACTACAAGATGTGACCCAAAGAGATGAGTTTTTAGAGTTTACAAACAAAAACGGTGTTATGACAAGACCGATTTGGAAGCTCATGAACGAGCTAGAGATATTCGCAAAGTGCCAAACAGCAAGTTTAAAAAACGCAAAGTTTCTTGAAGAGCGGGTTGTAAATATTCCAAGTAGCGTGATTTTATAATGAAAGAAAAAATAATCCTCATCGGCGGTGGCGGTCATTGCAAGTCGGTTATTGATGTGATTGAACAGCAAAACAGCTTTGTTATTGCAGGGATTGTCGATAAAAAAGAGCTTGTCGGAACGAAAGTTTTGGGCTATGAGGTTATCGGATGTGATGATGATTTGGCAGAATTGTTTCAAAAATACAAAAATGCACTCGTTACAGTTGGGCAGATAAAATCAAATGAAGTAAGAGTGAAACTTTTTACAAAACTAAAAGCTATCGGCTACAATCTACCCGCCATCATATCGCCACTTGCGTATGTATCACAACATGCAACAGTGGATGAGGGAAGCGTCGTCATGCATCATGCACTCATAAATGCGAGTGCAAACGTGGGTAAAAACTGTATCATCAACACAAAAGCGTTGATTGAGCATGATGTTACGGTGGGAGACAACTGCCATATCTCAACGGCTGCTATATTAAACGGCGGTGTAGTTGTCAAAGAAAACAGCTTTATAGGAAGCAACTCGGTCTCCAAAGAGTATATAACGATAGATGGATTTATCAAAGCTGGGAGCGTAGTAAAATGAGTAAAGTATTTATCATAGCAGAGGCTGGAGTAAACCATAACGGAAGCATTGAGTTGGCTAAAAAACTCATAGATGTGGCGGTTGAAGCCGGAGTTGATGCGGTAAAGTTTCAAACGTTTAAAGCTGAAAAGTTGGTTTCTAAAAATGCGGGGAAAGCTGATTATCAAAAAGAGACAACAGATAAAGAAGAATCACAATTTGACATGATAAAGAAACTTGAGCTTGATTTGGATACCCACAAAGAGCTTATAGCGTATTGTAAAACTAAAAATATCATGTTTCTTTCAACTCCTTTTGACCATGACAGCATAGAGCTTTTGGACGATTTGGGGCTTGAAATATTTAAAATCCCTAGCGGCGAAATCACAAACCTTCCATATCTTAGACACATAGGCAAACTAGCCAAAAAAGTGATACTCTCAACAGGCATGGCAGATATGGGCGAGATAGAAGATGCTTTGGACGTACTTGTAGGTGCAGGAACAAAAAAAGAGAATATCACCATTTTGCATGCAAACACTATGTACCCTACCCCCATGGAAGATGTAAACTTAAAGGCGATGGTAACGATAGGAAAAACTTTTGATATCGCTTTTGGATATAGCGACCACACTTTAGGCATAGAAGTCGATGTCGCAGCCGTTGCCATGGGAGCCGTGTGTATAGAAAAGCATTTTACATTAGATAAAACCATGGAAGGACCTGACCACAAAGCCTCTTTAGAGCCAGATGAACTAAAAGCTATGGTAAAAGCCATAAGAAACATAGAACTAGCACTTGGAAGCGGCATCAAAAAGCCCAGCAAGAGTGAGATGCCAAACATGCATGTCGCAAGAAAATCAATCGTAGCCGCATGCAAAATAAAAAAAGGCGAACTGCTTAGTGAAGAAAAACTAACCATTAAAAGACCTGGAGATGGCATAAACCCTATGAGATGGGATGAGATAATAGACACTTTTGCAACCAAAGATTATGGTGAAGATGAGTTGATATGAAACGAAAAATCTGCATAGTAACAGGGACAAGAGCCGAGTATGGATTGCTTTATTGGCTCATGAGAGAGATAGAAGCTGATGATGGGCTTGAACTTCAACTCATAGTTACGGGGATGCACTTAAGCCCAGAATTTGGTCTGACTTACAAAGAGATAGAAAAAGAGTTTAAGATTGACAAAAAGATAGAGATGCTTCTCTCTTCGGATACTTCGGTCGGCATCTCAAAGTCTATGGGACTGGCTCAGATAAGTTTTGCGGACGCTTATGAGGAGCTTAAACCCGACATAGTAGTGGTTTTGGGAGATAGATATGAGATATTTTCTGCCACAAGTACTGCTATGATTGCCCGCATTCCCATAGCTCATCTTCATGGCGGAGAGACGACAGAGGGTGCTTTTGATGAGTCGATTCGCCATAGCATTACCAAAATGAGCCACTTGCATTTTACGGCAACCGAGGAGTATCGCAATAGAGTTATTCAGCTCGGCGAACACCCAGACAGAGTTTTTAATGTCGGCGGAATGGGGATAGAAAATATCAAAAGATTAGAACTTTTAGGCAAGGAAGAGTTTGAAAAATCAATAGATTTTAGACTAAATGATAAAAATATCTTAGTCACGTTTCACCCAGTTACGCTTGAAAATGCTACCGCAAAAGAGCAATTTCAAGAGCTGCTAAATGCCATAGAGGAGCTAGAAGATACAAATATCATCTTTACAAAAGCAAATAGCGACACCGATGGCAGAGTTATAAACCAGATGATAGATGAGTATGTGGCTAAAAATTCTCATAAAGCTATCGGCTTTATATCGCTGGGACAACTGCGATACCTAAGTGCTTTAGCGTTTGTTGACGCTATGGTAGGCAATAGTTCTAGCGGTCTTGCAGAAGCTCCCAGTTTTCAAATCGGCACCATAAACATAGGCGACAGACAAAAAGGGCGCATAAAAGCTAAAAGTGTCATAGACTGCGAGCCAGATAAACAGAGCATAAAAAAGGCGTTTGAAAAGCTTTACTCAAACAAGTTTCAAGAACTCTTAACAACCGTAAAAAATCCATACGGCGATGGTTGTGCAAGTGAGAAAGCAGTAGAGGTTTTAAAAAGTGTTTCGCTTGATAAAATATTAAAAAAATCATTTTATGATATAAGGTTTTCATTATGAAAATATTTGGGGGCTTTGTGCTTTTGAGGGAAATTTATTAAAATGAAAGAGGTAGATATGAGCATTGTCAAATTTGAAACGATAGAAAATAAACTCATCAAATATAATAATCAACTGGTTATTGTGGATAGTGATGTTGCACAGCTTTATGGAGTGGAAACTAGAGATATAAATAAAGCAGTGAGAAATAATCCTGATAAATTTCCTGATGGATATGTAATAACACTTACAAAAGATGAATTAAAAACTTTGCAGTGGAAATTTTCCACCGCAAAGTTTAATATGACTAGAGTACCTCCAAAAGTATTCACAGAAAAAGGTCTCTATATGTTGGCTACCATTATCAAAAGTAAGGTAGCTACAGACACGACACTGCAAATAATCGAAACATTTGCAAAAGTAAAAGAGTTGTCTCGAAATATAAATGGCATTATGAGAACACAAGATGAAGATAAACAAAAAGAACTAGCCCAAAAATCAAATAAAATACTTGAAGAGATTATTGAGATAGAGTCCGATATCCTAAGTGATGATGAAGATGGTGAAGTCGTAGAAACTACAACAAAGTTTGAATTTAATCTAGGCTTTGCAAAAGTTAGTAGAAGTATCAAAAAGATTAAAAAATGAAACAGATTCAAAACATAAAACTAAACAAAAACTCCACGATAAAAGAGGCGTTGAAGATCATAGACAGTGGTGCTATGCAGATAGCCTTGGTGGTTGAAGACAACGACAAACTTGTAGGGACGCTCACAGATGGGGATATAAGAAGAGGACTGCTTAAGGGACTTGATTTAAACAGCTCTATCCAGAGCATCATCTTTACAGCCCCTACTATTGCTAAAATCAGTGACACAAAAGAGGAGATTTTAAAAGTTGCATTGGCTAAAAAACTCCATCAGATTCCAATCGTAGATGAGAGCGGAAAAATCGTAGGCATTCAGGAGATAGAAGAGCTTATAAAGCCAAAAACAAAGACGAATAAAGTGGTTTTGATGGTTGGCGGGCTTGGGACGAGGCTTAGACCATTGACAGAAAACACTCCAAAACCGATGCTAAAAGTCGGGAACAAACCCATCCTTCAAACCATCGTAGAGAAGTTTGCAGAGTATGGGTATGTCAACATCATCATGTGTGTCAACTATAAGTCGCATGTGATTCAAGACTATTTTGGAGACGGCAGCGCATTTGGAGTTAATATAGAGTATGTTTTAGAAGAGCAGAGAATGGGAACAGCGGGCGCATTGAGCCTTTTAAAAGAAAAACCGACAGAGCCGTTTTTTGTGATGAACGGAGACCTTCTTACCAATGTAAACTTTGAACATCTGCACAACTACCATGTATCCAACATGTCTATGGGGACTATGTGCGTACGGGAGTATGATTTTCAAGTACCTTATGGGGTTGTTAATATAGAAGATAGTAAAATACTCTCCATTGAAGAAAAGCCCGTACACAAGTTCTTTGTGAGTGCGGGCATATATATGTTATCACCTGAAATTTTACAATACATTCCACAAAACGAGTTTTATGATATGCCAACGCTATTTGAAAAAATCATAAATGAGAAAAAAAACGCCATATCATTTCCGCTAAGAGAGTATTGGCTTGACATCGGAAGAATCGAAGAGTATAAAAAAGCAAATGAAGAGTATGACGAGGTGTTTTAATGTATAAAAACAGAACTTTTTTAGTAATTATTCCCGCACGAGGTGGCAGCAAGGGGTTGCCTGGTAAAAACATAAGAGAGATTTGCGGCAAACCGCTGATAGCTTGGAGTATTGAGGCAGGAGTTAAAAGCAGCTATGTAGATGAGGTCATGGTAACGACTGACTATCAAGAGATAGCCGATATCTCAAAAAACTATGGTGCAAATGTGCCATTTTTAAGACCCGATTTTTTAGCAAGTGACACCTCAACATCATTTGATGCCGTAAAACATGTGATAGACTTTTACAAAACAGAGTTAAACAAAGAGTTTGACTATATCGTTTTGCTTGAGCCGACATCGCCCTTAAGAGAAGATGGCGACATAGATAGCATGATAGAAAAAATAGTCCAAAACGAATCAGAATTTGATTCTATCGTCTCCATAGGAGAGGTGCATGAGCATCCCTCGATTATGAAAAAAACAATAAACGACGAGACTCTTGCTCCGTACTGTGAGACTTTAGAGCTTAAAACGAGAAGACAAGACAACGATACAGCATACTTTCCTTACGGCGTTGCTTATATCGTGAAAACAAAATCTTTACTGGATGAAAAAACATTTTATACAAAGCGAAATACTTTTTATAAAATCAAGCGATATCAATGCTATGAAATTGATGATATTTATGATTTTTTGGCTATTGAAAATATAATGAAACATGAATGGAGGTTGTAATGAAGTTTTTAGTAATTGGTTTAGGTTCGATGGGAAAAAGAAGGGTTCGAAATCTTTTAGCGTTGGGACATCAAGGCAGTGTTGCTGGATTTGACCCAAGAGAAGACAGAAGAGCTGAAGCTAAAAAGTATGAGATAGAGCTTTACGACAATTTTGAAGAAGCATTAAATGAGTTTAAACCAGATGCTTTTCTTATATCTACACCGCCAAATCTGCACATGCACTATGCTTTCATAGCCCAACAAAACGACATTCACTGTTTTATAGAAGCTTCTGTGGTGGACGCAGAGAAGATTTTGGAGCTTGCCCAAATGGTAAAATCTCAAAAACTTGTTATGGCACCCTCTTGCACCATGCGCTACTACCCAATGCCTATGAAGATAAAAGAGCTGATAAACAGTGACGCTATAGGCAAGGTACTCAACTACAACTATCAGACGGGACAATATCTGCCTGACTGGCATCCATGGGAAAAAATAGAGGAGTTTTATGTCTCCAACCCAGACACTGGAGGATGCAGAGAGATAGTTCCTTTTGAACTGACTTGGCTAAATGATATCTTTGGAGATAGCAAACCACTGGCTTGTGTGAGAAGAAAACTAACAGACATGAACGCAAACATAGACGATATTTACCACTGCATCTTGGAGTATCCTAACAATGTCATCGGCAACTTGTGCGTAGAAGTAGTTTCAAGACCAAAAGCAACTAGAGAGATACGGGTTTTAGGCACAGAGGGCGAGATAGTTTACAGTGCAGACAGCAATGAGTTACGATATATCAACACATCCATGAACGAATGGGAGCGGATAAGTTTTGAGACAGGCACGGTTGAGAGCGGATACATCAACCCTGAAGAGCCTTACATCAATGAAGTAAGAGCTTATGTCGATGCGATTATTGATGTTCAAAACGCAAAACCCTCATCTTATCCAAACACACTGGAAGATGATTACAAGATACTACACACACTTTACAAATTAGAAGATATAAGCGAGGGCAGAGATGACTTATCAAGATAGATTATTAAAAGTGATTCCAGGGGGAGCGCACACATACAGCAGGGGGTTTGACCAATACCCAATCAATGCTCCGCAGATACTCAAAAGAGGCAAAGGTGCTTACATATATGATGAAAATGAAAATGAGTTTTTAGATTATGGTATGGCTTTGCGTGCGGTAAATCTTGGCTATGCAAATGAAGATGTAAATCAAGCGGCGATAAAGCAGATAGAGTACGGCAACAACCTTACAAAACCCAGCCTTATTGAGCTTGAAGCAGCCGAACTTTTGGTAGAGATGATAGATAGTGTAGATATGGTAAAGTTTACAAAAAACGGTTCAACTGCCACAACCGCCGCCGTCAAGTTAAGCCGTGCATTTACTGGAAGGACGTTGATTGCACGATGTGCTGAACAGCCGTTTTTTAGCTATGATGATTGGTTTATCGGCTCAACTCCCATAACAAAAGGGATTACTCATGCAGACATATCAAACACAAAAATGTTTAACTACAACAACATCAAAAGTTTGGAAAATCTTTTCAACGAGCATCCAAACGAGATAGCGTGTGTCATCCTAGAACCAGCGGCAAACGAACATCCAAAAGATAATTTTTTGCATAAAGTGCAAGAACTTTGTCACAAACATGGAGCGGTATTTATCCTTGATGAGATGATTACAGGCTTTAGATGGCATCTAAAAGGTGCGCAACACTATTACGGTATCAAGCCCGACCTTTGTACTTTTGGAAAAGCCATGGCAAACGGTTTTTCTGTTGCGGCAATTGCGGGAAAAAGAGAGATTATGGAGTTAGGTTCCATCGAGTTTGAGGGCAGAGAGAGACTATTTTTACTCTCAACGACGCATGGTGCCGAGATGAGCGGACTTGGCGCATTTGTCGAAACTATGAAGTTCATGAAAGAAAACAGCGTAGTTGAGCATATGTGGGCTTATGGCGCAAAACTTATCGACATGATGAACGCCATTGCAAAAGAGCATGGCATCGAGAAAAATTTTGTAGCAGGCGGCATAGAGTGCAGTCCGTACTATCTGACTTTTGACAAAGATGGACAGAACTCTTTGGGACTTAGAACTCTCTTTTCTCAAGAGATGATAAAAAATGGTGTTTTAATACCATGGATAGCACTCTCTTATGCACACGGCGACAAAGAGCTTGAAATAACAAAAAATGCTTTGGAAAAAACTTTTGAAGTTTACAAAAAAGCAGTTGATGAGGGGTATGAAAAATATCTAGTTGGAAATGCTATAAAACCAGTGTTTAGAAAGCACAACTAAATGAAGCTCGCTCTTGTGTCGCTCAACCAAATCTGGGAAGATAAAAAAGCAAATTTGCTTTTGTGTGAAAAATATATAGAGCAGGCTTCTCAAAAAGGCGTTGCTTTGGTAGTGTTTCCAGAGATGACCTTAACAGGATTTTCAAACAACATCTCACTCACAGCTGAAGATTTCCAAAACAGCCAAACGGTGGAAGATTTTTCTGCTCTGGCAAAAAAGTTTAACGTTGCACTCATTTTTGGAGTTGTGACACAAGATGGCGCAAAAGCACTAAACAAATCTGTTTTCCTAAACAGAAGCGGCGAAATTGTTGATAGTTATGCGAAAGTTCATCCGTTTAGTTTTGCAGGAGAAGATAGATATTTTAACGCTGGAGAAAAACTAACCGTTGTAAACTTTGAGGGCATGAACATAGGTTTGAGCATCTGTTATGATTTGAGGTTCCCCGAACTCTACACTGCTTTGGCAAAAAGAAGCGATATAATCATAAACATTGCAAACTGGCCCTCAAAAAGGGTTGCGCACTGGAACACACTGCTTCAAGCAAGAGCCATCGAAAACCAACTCTTTGTCGCAGGAGTAAACAGAACAGGCATAGACAACAACGCTCTTGAGTATGTTCAAAGTACCAACATCTTCAATGCAAACGGCGATAAACTTGAGCATGAAGAGATGAATGATATGAAAATTTTTGAGATAGAAAAAAGTTGGACAGAGGGTTTTAAAGAGAAGTTTAACACCACCAATGATAGAAAAGTAGAATTTTATAGGGAGATATTGTAATGCTTCAAGATAAAGTAGTAGTCATAACAGGCGGAGCGGGACTTATAGGCAAAGAGTTTGTAAAAGCGGTTGTTGAAAATGGCGGTATTGCCGTCATAGCCGATATTAGTGAGGATATGGGATATAGGGCTTTGGAGATAGTTGAGGAAGAGTTAAAAACAAAATCACAAATCCCAAATCCCAAATCCAAACTAGATTTTGTAAAACTGGATATTACCTCCAAAGAGTCTCTAAACGACTGCATAAATTATTTGGATGAAAAATACGGCAAAATCGATGCTCTTGTAAATAATGCCTACCCGAGAAACAAAAACTATGGAAAACACTTCTTTGAGGTAACGCATGATGATTTTGTAGAAAATTTGGGGCTAAATCTAGGTGGATATTTTACAGCTTCACAACAATTTGCAAAATATTTTCAAAAGCAAGGGAGTGGAAACATAGTCAATATCAGCTCTATTTATGGCGTTATAGCTCCAAAATTTGAGGTATATGCCGACACTTCCATGACTATGCCAGTTGAGTATGCAGCCATAAAGGCGGGACTTATCCATCTTACCAAATACATGGCAAAATATTTTAAAGGCATGAACATAAAAGTCAATGCCCTAAGCCCAGGGGGCATCTTTGACTATCAGCAAAACTCCTTTTTAGAGAGATACAAAGAGCAATGCCTGAACCAAGGAATGCTTGATAAAAGCGACATGAAAGGCACACTCATCTATCTGCTTAGCGACATGAGCCAGTATGTCAACGGACAAAATATAGTGGTTGACGATGGGTTTAGCTTATGATTGATATTTACTTAACGGAGAAAAATGTATGAAAAATTTATTTGTTGTAAGATCACCCCTGCAGATAATCAACGCCATTGAAGCTGTCAAGCACTTTAAACTGACAAACAACACTCTTGTGCTTATCTACAATCGTTCAGCTGCCAATACAAAACAGATGCGACATTTGTTAAGCTTGATGGAATGGGAAGAGATCATTCATGTGGAAGACACTTACGGATCAAAGATTTTAAAATATGTAAGCCTGATAAAAAAACTAAGACAAGAGAGTTTTAACTACATCTTTGTCGGAGAGCTTGGCATATCCTATAAGATGATTATAGCAAATACAAAAAAAGAGAAGGTTTTTCTTATAGATGATGGCACAGCGACTATTGTTTACTACAACACTTTCATCAAAAAAGACAAATACAACAAATACAACTTTAGAGAGTTGCGATTTTTGCTCTTTGGTTTAAAGATAAAAATCAGAGACAAAATCAACCTCTTTACCTATTTTGATTTGCCGCCTGCACATGGAAATGAGGTTATAAAAAACAGTTTGACATATTTTAAAACAACATATCTAAACAACGCCACAAAAGAGAACGATACTATCTATTTTATAGGTCAACCCGCTGATGTGTTTATGGATATTGATGTTTACAAAAAAGATATAGAAACATTGGTAAACAGGTTCAATAAAAAGATGGTTTATATCCCTCATCGTCTTGAGAGCCAAAAACAAAAAGAGGCTATCGACTCCATCAAAAGCACTATTTTTGAGACAAGAAAGCCAGAACTACCCATAGAACTCTATTTTTTACAAAGCAATATTTATCCGATGCACATAGTTGCATATTACTCCACTGCACTTGTAACACTAAAATTTCTTTTTGATGAGTGTACAAACGAGTATATCAGAGTTCCAAAAAACAGCATCAACGAGAAGAGATACGATGGGATAGAGAGTTGTTACTCTGTTTTTGAACAATCAGGCATGCATCAGTTGTACATTTAAAAAAAACGAGGATAAATAAGCATATGAAAAATCTCTACATTGTCAGCTCTCTTTTCCAGTGCATAAGCGCAATGGAAGCAAAAACACAACTTGGTTTGGATGATAATATTTTAATTGCTATTTACTACTCAAAAGATGGAGAGAAAACTTACGAACAAATGAGAGAAGTTTTCAAGCTCTCTCGCTGGGATGAAGTGATTGAAATAGGCTTGGAGAAAAAAAATCAAAATATTTTGAGTATCTCTCTATCATCAAAAAATTAAAAAAAGATACTTACAACATCATATTTACTGGTCATTTTGGACAATTTCAAAATATTTTACTATCCAACCTAAAAACAAATCAGGTTTTTGCACTTGATGATGGAGCGGCAACTCTAAGATGGCACAAAAGCGAGTTAAACCCAAATATAGAAAATCAGATAAAATTTTCCAAAAAAATCAAAATGCTTCGCTACTCATTGCTTGGGCTAAAAACAGATTTTGACAGAAAAAAGATAAACTATTTCACAATGTTTGATTTAGAGCCATATTATGGCGAGACAATTATTCAAAATCAATTTATTTTTATGAAAACATTTGTTGCGAACAAGAAGACAGATAACGAAATTGTCTATTTTATCGGTCAAGCTCTCTATGATGAAAAAATTATAGAGAAAAAAGTTTATTTCGATTATCTCGAAAAAATAAAGAGATATCTAGTAGCACAAAACAAAAAAATCATCTATATACCGCATCGCAGAGAAGAAAATTTAGAAGATTTGAGCTACTTGAGAGATGATTATTTTGAAATTCAAAGACTGCCCACTTCTGTTGAGATATATCTTCTTGGTTTAGATGTTTTGCCATGCGGTATCTACTCCTTTTATTCGACGGCACTTTTTTCGATATACAAGATTTTTGGCATAGAAGCAACGGCGGTTTATATAAACAATGATTTATTGAAAATTTACAAAGAGGGCACAGAAAATGCCTATAATGAATTTAAAAAGAGCGGCATTGAGATTTTAGAATTATAAATAATACAGATTTTATCTTGAATAATTTTACCAACAAGAGTAAATTAACTATTTTCTCAACACTTTTTAGAGATAATCTCTAAATTTAAATCAATATGCGGCAGGACAAATATGCTAGATTTTACAAAATTTATAAAGTACTCAAAACCAGGACCTCGTTATACAAGTTATCCGACAGCGTTGGAGTTTAGCGATACATTTGGGTATGATGAGTACATTCAAAAGCTCAAATCTCAAGACCCCACTCGTCCGCTAAGCCTCTATTTTCACCTCCCTTTTTGTAAAAATGCATGCTATTTTTGCGGTTGTAATGTCGTCTTTACCTCTAAAGAGGACAAGATGGTTCGCTACATCGACTACCTCAAAAGAGAGCTAAAGATACTCGCTTCTTATGTGGATTGTTCTCGTGAAGTGATTCAGATGCACTTTGGCGGCGGAACTCCTACTTTTTTCAATGCACCGCAACTAGAAGAGGTTATCAAAGAGATAAAATCATTTTTTCCAAATTTCGTAAAAGATGCAGAAATCAGCTGTGAGATTGACCCTCGTCACATAAATGAAGAGCAGATGAAAGTCCTAAGTGAGAACGGTTTTAACCGTGTGAGCTTCGGTTTGCAGGATTTTAACGAAAAAGTCCAACAAGCCGTTCACAGAATCCAGCCCTACGCTATCACAAAAGATGCGATGGATTTGGCTAGAAAATACGGTATGCACTCTGTAAATGTTGACCTTATTTACGGGCTTCCTTACCAAAATTTAGAGACTTTTAAAGAGACTCTTGAACTCTCCCTCACACTAAATCCAGACAGATTTGCGGTGTTTAACTACGCCCATGTGCCTTGGATGAAAAAGACTATGCGCAAAATTGATGAAACAACGCTTCCGTTGCCTGATGAGAAGCTCCGTATCATGCAACATACTATCAGTTTTTTAACCTCTCATGGCTACAAAATGATAGGAATGGATCACTTCGCAAAGCCTGAGGATGAGCTTTTCAAAGCGATAGAAAAAGGGGAATTGCATAGAAATTTCCAAGGTTATACTACCAAAGGCGGAGCTGATTTGGTGGGCGTGGGGCTTACTTCCATCGGCGAGGGTGTGGACTATTATGCACAAAACACTAAAGAGATGCATGAGTATGAAGAGGCTATCGATGCGGGACAACTTCCATTTGAGAGAGGAATCGTTCTAAACAGAGACGACCAAATCAGACAATTTGTCATTATGGAGCTTATGAGCAACTTCAAGCTTGATATAAAAAGATTTGAAAAGCTCTATGGCGTTGAGTTTAAATCCTATTTTGCGGATGCGATAGAGGCGTTAAAACCTTTTGAAGATGATGAACTACTGAGTATGAACGATGATTTTATAGAGTGCAGCCAAACGGGAACTCTGCTTATAAGAAATATTGCTATGCCTTTTGATGCTTACATGAAAAAACATGCCGCAAATGCAAAAACATTCTCTAAAACGGTTTAGCGATGAGTCATACACCACAAGATATATTTGATTTTAAATCTATAACAGATGATTGTATCAAGTGCGGAAAGTGTATCCCTGTTTGTACCATCCACAATGTCAATGCCGATGAAGTTACATCTCCACGGGGATTTTTAGACCTTTTGGGAGCATACCAAAGAGGCAACCTTGAGCTAGATGCAAATGCAAAATCCATCTTCGAGAGCTGCTTTTTATGTACGGCATGCGTTGAAGTTTGCCCAAAATCGCTTCCTACTGACATGGTTATAGAGCAGGTTCGTGCCGACATAGGCAAAAAGTTCGGTATCGCTTGGTACAAAAAAGCCTTTTTCCTGCTTCTTCGCCACCGCTGGCTTAACGATATAGCATTTAAACTCGGCTGGGTGTTTCAGACATGCGGGTTTAAGATTCAAGCAGACATCGACTCTATGAGTTCTCGCTTCAACTTACCGATGCTAAGAGCGGACAGACTACTGCCGAGTCTTAGAAAAACATCATTTTTAAACTCACATGAAGAGAACATCAGTAACGGCGGCAAAAGAAAAGTCGCTATTTTTATAGGGTGTTTAGGTAACTACAACTATATAAATGTCGGAAACTCTCTTTTGGAGATATTGGAGCATTTGGGCATTGACGCATTTTTGGCAAAAGACCAAAAGTGCTGTTCTGCACCTGCCTATTTTACGGGAGATTTCGACACGGTTGACTATAACGCAAAGTTTAACATTGAGTATTTTGAGAGTTTTAGTAAAGATGTTGAGGCTATCATAGTTCCGGAAGCTACATGCTCTGCGATGCTTAAAATTGACTATGAACACTACTTCCATGACCAGCCAGAGTGGAAAGCAAGAGCAGTTGCCCTCAAAGATAAAATCTTTATGGCAACAGAGTGGCTTGAAAAACATACAGAACTTAGCAAGATACTAGCATCAAAGAAAAAAGACCCAAAAATAGTTACTTACCATGACCCGTGCCACGCAAGAAAAATGCAAGGCATCCATAAAGAGCCACGCAATCTTATAAGCCAAAATTATACTCTTAAAGAGATGAGCGACCCAAATACATGTTGCGGATTTGGCGGTGTGACGATGCAAAGCGAGAAGTACCATCTTGCAAAAGCGGCAGGACTTCCAAAAGCAGCTATGATAAAAGAGACAAAAGCCGATTTTGTCAGCTCCGAGTGCAGTGCATGCCGTATGCAGATAAACGCTTCCATGAACTACGTGGATGCGCCGCAAGTTTTCAAAAACCCCATAGAGCTTATCGCCGAGGCACTTAGAGACTAATGTCAGCGTGGAACAACATATACGAGACATTTAATCCCGTAGCTTTTACGCTCTTCATACCGGTACATTGGTATGGGATTATGTATGTTTTGGCACTTCTCACGGCACTTTATATCGGGAAGTACTTTATCAAAAAAGAGAACCTTGATTTTGGCGGCAAAGAGATAGATGCCTACTTTATCTATGTCGAGATAGGCGTTATCTTGGGTGCAAGGCTTGGCTATATCCTTTTTTACGACACGCAAACGCTCTACTACCTCTCTCACCCGTGGCAGATTTTCAACCCTTTTATGGGCGGCGAATTTGTAGGCATAAGGGGCATGAGCTACCACGGTGCGGTTTTGGGCTTTTTGCTAAGTACCTACATCTACTCCAAAAAACACAAAATCGCCTTTGGCAAGATTATGGATTTGGTCGCCATAAGCGTACCGCTTGCATTTGTTTTTGGGCGCATCGGCAACTTTTTAAATCAAGAGCTTATAGGACGAGAGACGGATGTACCATGGGGTATCTTGGTTGATGGAGTGCTGCGTCACCCCTCACAACTCTATGAGGCGATTTTAGAGGGATTTGGGGTATTTTTAGTCGTCTATATCTACAAAAAATATCAAAAATTCAGCGGAGAGTTGATTTTGGTTTACGGTATCAGCTATGGTCTTCTCCGTGCCATAGCCGAAATCTGGCGCGCACCTGATGTTCAGATAGGATATATCTGTTGTGATGCTATAACGCAAGGACAGGTTATGAGTTTGGCGATGAGTGTAGTTGGGGTTGTCGCTTGGGTTTACTTTAAAAAGAGGGCAGTTTAGAGTTCCTCTTTCTTCTTTGATTCATACTTTCCATTTCCATTTTTACGATCTTCTTGATCTTTTCGAACAGAGTTTCTCCAGAGAAGATTGACAAGATAGTAACCCAGAATTGAGCCAAAAACAGAGTAAAAAGCAGTTCCGACATAGAGAGGGATAAAAATATTGCCGATGTTTTCGCTAAACCACTCCAGTGTCAGCTCCACCGGTGTTGTCTCCATACCAAGTAAAAAACTCCCCGTCAAATACTCCATATAGTACATCGGAGGCATAGTAAAAGGGTTGCTGAGCCAGCACATGGAGAGCGCGATAGGCACATTAAAGCGCGTAAAAGGGATAACGGCTACAACAGCTAACATCTGCATCGGCATCGGGATAAAAGCGATAAAGAGTCCTATGAAAACCCCTTTAGAAACCATCCGCCTATTTGGAAAAAGATAGTCCGCAGGGATGTTGTACTTCTGTATAAAGCTTTTTAGTTTTTCGCTTGCACTAATTGTTTTAAAAGTTTTTCTTATCATAAATGCTCTTTGATTTTTGGGAATTATATCAAAACAGTTATAATAAGACTTTAAAGCATACAGCTGATAGAGATGTGGTTGGCTTCTTGTTTTGCGACCTTTTTTTGAAAAGAGAAAATCTCATTAAGCGTGTCCACGTCCCTTTTTTTTGATGAACTTCTCACCATCAGCACCGATGCACTCACACTTAGAAGCGGAAACTTTTTTTTGTTTCCTTCTCTGTCGGTGGAGAGAATGTAGCCGTTTTCTTTGTCCTCTTTTGAGTAGAGTTCTCTTGTGTCATCGCAAAACTTTTTTACTATTTTCATGATAGCGTCTATCTGTTTTTGCTCATCTTCGTAACTGCTCTGGATAGCTATAAAAAAGTCATCTCCGCCGATGTGTGCTTTAAAAAACTCTTGAGAGAGGTTTTTTTTGAGGATGTCCGCAAAGAGGATGATGGCTCTGTCTCCGTTTCTAAAGCCGTAAACATCGTTAAATGCCTTAAAATTATCCAAATCAAGATAGCAAAGGATGTAAAACTCCTGACTTGTGCTTACTTCGTAAAGATATTTTTCTATCATAGAGTTTCCAGGGAGTTTGGTGAGAGGATTTTGCTCTCTGGCGTAGAGAAGATTTTGCTCGTTCATAATGGAGATAATAGCTCTTGCCGATAAAAATCCATAGTATTTTGCGTTGTTGGTTAGGATGATACCCACGGATTCAGGGTTGTTGGAGAAAAGCTCAATGATGGTGGACATGTTTGCAGTTACTTCAGTGATGCCGCAAGGTTGCAGAAGATTTTTAAGTTTAAGCTTCATGGTCGTGCTGTTTGTCATGAGCGACCTACCATAAGGCGAGTAGATATACTCTTTTATTTTGCTCTCTAGTAAAATGCCTATGGGTTCATTGATGGTGTTGACGATAACGGCAATCTCGATGTGTGGATTTTTTTGAAAGTGCTTGATAACAGTTCCCATCTCCGTGTCGATACAAAGAGAGGGATTTTTGTCAAGATAACTTTCAATTTTGTAGTTGCCAAAACTTGTTCTCTTCTCGCTAGTGAGAATGTGCGTGATATTTGGATACTCTTGTAAAATCTCTGCTGCTTTTTTTGTCGGTTTTTGGATGAGATACCCTTGGATAAAGTGGCACCCAATATCTCTGCACGCAAGCAACTCCTCTTTGGTTTCAATCCCCTCGGCAATGACTTTTATCCCTAGTTGAAGGGCGAGATGCGTGATGCTTCGTGACATAAGCTTTTTTTTGCTGTCGGTGTCGATATTGGTGAGGAAAAATCGATCTATTTTGATGATGTCCGGCTTGGAGTCATAGAGAAGTTTGTAGCCTGAATGCCCAACACCAAAGTCATCAATAGCGATGCAGTATTTCTCCTCTTTGTAGTGTGCAAGTACCTCTTGCATCTTTGGCGTGTTTGAAATCTCTTGTCTCTCTGATATCTCAAAGCAGATAGTTTTTTTGTCCATACCATAACGCTCAAGCAGTTTAAGAGTGTTTCCGTGCGAAAAATCCGGCATCTCTAAGAGTCTGTTGTCAAGGTTGTAAAAGAGCTTCATCTTCTCATAGCCATCAATCTCTATAAACTTTTTGATAGCTTTTTTTCTAAGTTTGAGATCAAAAGAGTAGAGAAGATTATCCTCATAAACTGCATCAAAGAGATCAAAAATGGAACTAAAACCGACCTCTTCATAGTTTCTCAAAAGTGCTTCAACGGCAAAAATTTTACCGGTGTGAATATTTAAAATCGGCTGTAGTGCGACATCTAAAATTTTTAAATTTTGTACCCATTTTTTTGGCAGATTTTTTTTCATGTTTTTTCTTTAGGTTTTAAAAATTTCAAGTTTAGAGCGCAATGTATCTGTCATAGCATTTAAATGTTCCGCTGCGGCTGCAATCTCTTCTACACTTCTTGCGTTGTGGGAGGAGATGGTGTTGACTTGAGTTATTTGTGAGACGATGTTTTGTACGTTGCTTTGTGTTTTTTCAAAGTCGCCGATAGTTTTATCGCTTATAGATACTGCCCTATTTACGGTTGTTACGCTTTCATTTATCTTTGATTCTACTTCGGATGCGCTTTGTGCCAAAGTTTGAATATCATCGGAGTTGATGTTCATCTGAGTACTTACGTCCATGATGGATTGAACGATAACATTTATGGTTGCATTAATCTCCGTGAGGCTTTTTTGCGTTCTCTCTGCAAGTTTGCGCACTTCGTCGGCTACCACGGCAAATCCTCTTCCATGCTCACCCGCGCGCGCTGCTTCTATGGCAGCGTTTAGAGCTAAAAGATTTGTCTGGTCGGCGATATCCGAGATGATTTCTAAAACAACCTTTACCTGATTTGCCTCATGAGAGAGTGTTTGCATTCTATGGGCGAGTTCGCTCTCTATCTCTGCACTTTTTTGGACTTGATGCGTTAAATGCGCTATTTTGTCTCTTGCTAAACCAAGATTTTTATTTGCGCTTGCTATCTCTTTTTTGCTCTCGTTTGCCTCATCGATAGCTCTGTCAATCTCACCTTTGATTGCATCGACCTCTTTACTTGCTCTATCGATGACGACAACGGACTTTTCAACATTCTCTCCCACTTTAAATGCGGTAGTTGAGAGTTCATGGGAGATAGAGGCATTTTCGTTTGAACTTGCTTTTGATGTCTGTATCAAATCTTTGAGCGTTACTATAAGTGCGTTAAAGCTTGACGCCATTTTTGAGAGCTCAAGCGGCACGTTTTCATCTGCTTTGATAGTGAGGTTATGTGTTGTGCTGATATTTAAGAGGCTGTTTTGGAAATTTTGCAGAGGTTTGATGACGCTGTGGTTAACCAAAAACAGAGCAAGTGCGAGTATAACGCCCAGTATTGCCAAAGAGGAGAGAATGATGCTGTTTTGGATGCTATTTGGTGTCTCAAGCACCTCGGCCTCATCTATCTCACAAACTATCGCCCACGCAAAATCTTGTCCGACTTGCAGCGGAGCATAAGAGCTGAGCACCTTGTGCCCGTTGTAATCAACAACTATTTTGGTATCGCTCTTTGCCCCAAATGCCTCTTTTGTCGCTTCTGTATCTACTCTGCCTGCCGATGGATTTGCAAAAGAGGCGCTTAGAGAGTGTGTTGTGGGGTTAAGAAAACTATCGCTTCGCATTAGTTTGTCCGAACCTACCAGATAATCCTCTTGCGTTGCCCCGTACCCATTTCT
>DKFQ01000074.1:38555-40188 GCA_002452425.1 Sulfurimonas sp. UBA6792
CCAAAATCCTCTTTTTTTGCACCGCTGTAAACGACATGCCCGCCTTTGGTTAAGACGATATAGATGTCGCTGTAACCATACTCTTTATAGTACTTTTGAAAATATGTCTCATGAGGCAGACGTTCCTCTAGTGCAGAAGAGTCTTTAACTGGAAATAGCTCCTCTTCTGTTACCTCAAGCTCATTAAAAACACTCAGCAAATCCCAAGTCAAATTTTGAAGATTATCACTATGTGCTAAAATCTCAATATCTTTAACGCATTTGTTAAAAAAATCTTCTATCTGATGTTTTTTGATATCTCTTGAAGCGGTAAGTTTTGCGTAGCTTTGCGCCATAAGCGCCTCTTTGCTTTTTGAACCAGAGAGAGAAGATGTTATGAGCGCCAAAAGAAACAAAGAGACACACACAAGAAGAAGAATTTGAATTTTAATAGAGAGTTTTGGCATAAGAGCAGACCCCTTAAAGTAGCGATACCAAAATTGTAATAGGTGTTTATTTCTTAATGATTACGAAAAAAAAGATTAGAGGTGCAGCCACTTTTTAGCGACATTTTTAAGTGCTTCTGGGTTTTCAGAGGCGAAAAATTCTAGTTTTGTTGTTGTGTATTTTGTATGAAAGTCAAAATCTTTCTCCAGCTGTTCTACTATTGCATCGCCCGAGTGGATAAAAACTGTTTCATTTGAGAAGTAGTTTTGCAGAGCATCTGTGATAAGAGGGAAGTGTGTGCATCCCAAAATGACGGCGTCGGGTTTTTTAAGAGCGTCAAAGTAGTGTTTAAAAGTCGCTTCCAAAATTGCGCCCTCGTAAATCTCCTCTTCCACTATCGGGACAAAAAGCCCTGTAGCTTTTGCTTGAAGATTTGTAAATCCCTGCTCCCTAAGTCCTATCTCGTAAGCTTTGGAGTTGATAGTTGCTTTTGTTCCAAGAATGAGGATGTTGGACTCTTTGTCGCAAAGTGCGTTGGATGTTGCTAAGATTCCAGCTTCGACAACGCCTATAACCGGACAAGATGCGACCTCACGCATCTCTGTGAGTGCGTGAGCACTGACCGTGTTACATGCAACGATGATAAGGTCAAGTTCAAAATTTTTGAAAAACTCCACCGCTTCTATGGCGTAACGGATGATGGTTGTTTTGTCTTTGATACCATAAGGCACACGCGCAGTGTCACCAAAATAGATGATCTCCTCAAAGAGTCTGTTCTCCAAAAGAGACTTTACAACCGTTAGTCCGCCGATACCGCTGTCAAATACGCCTACTTTCATAGTTTACTGATTTGGGTTCATGCTTTCTAAAAATTCTGCATTCGTCGGTTTTTTGCCCATTGTCGAGTAAACAAAACGGAGTGCTTCTACTTCATCGTCTTGTTTGTGCATCATCTGACGGAGGATAAATACTTTTTGTAAAACTTCAGGAGAGACAAGAAGTTCATCTTTTCTCGTACCAGATTTAAGGATGTCAATAGCAGGGAAGATACGTCTGTCGGCGATCTTTCTATCAAGCACAACCTCGGAGTTGCCGGTACCTTTGAACTCTTCAAAGATAACCTCGTCCATTCTGCTTCCCGTGTCGATAAGTGCAGTTGCGATGATAGTCAAACTTCCGCCATTTTCGATGTTTCTTGCAGCTCCAA
>DKFQ01000102.1 GCA_002452425.1 Sulfurimonas sp. UBA6792
AGGTATTTGCCTCTAAGAGTCGTGAGATTGTCCTGCTCGGTTACATACTCTTTGTAAATACCTCGTCCAAACTCTTTAAACAGCCTTTGTGCAAAAAGCTGTATAAAAACCTCTAAGATGTTATGTTTTTCATTTTTGCATGACGCTATCTCTTCGTTCTCTAGCTTTATATCGTAAGCGTACATCAACATATAGATAAAGATGTCAAGATTTTGTTCATCGTTATTTTCACTTATCTTTGGAAGCAGATAGTAGTCTTTATCTTCAAAGTTCAGTATGCCGCAATACTGTTGCGATTTTAAAATATTCCAGTCAAGTTTGAAATATTTATGAAGCAGTGGCGTATCTATGATGTACTTTTTTAGCTTTTCATCTTCTACTTCGCTATATTCATAGATTGCATTCATGGACAAGTGGCTTTTATAGCTTTCTATAATTTTGCATTATTTTTTCAACAGAAGCCTTTATCACAGGCAGTCTTTGTATGATGACATCCTCAACTATATACAAGTCCACGCCTTCATAATCATGAGCTATAAAATTTCTCAACTCATAGCTCCCTTTTATATCTTGCTTGTCGAAAAATGCCAACACCTCAAGCTCGCCGTTGTGAAGGAGCTTATCAAACTGTTCTGCTATGGATGTCAGGTGCATAAGTACGGAAGCTCTTGCGTTTTGTTCATCTTCAAGTGCGTTTGAAACAGAGCCTTTTTCGCTCACTATTGCATTTATAAAATCTATCTTTTTGGCTATGAGATTTACTCTCTCTACGGCTTTTTGACTAAACATATATAAGCTCCTTTTGGATTGTCTCTTTAAATGGACTTTGAGAGTCAAGGTCAAATACATCACTGTTGCGGTGAAATTTTTTTCTTATTTTCTCTTTAATTTTTGCGATAGTTTCAAAATAGGAGTAAGAGGAGTTGTGTGTTAGGTAGTCACTGCTTTTTGCGATGGCTACATCTATATCGCTATATACGCCCTGCGTATCTTTAGCAAAACTTCCAAAAAGTGCAAATGTCGTGATGCCCTCGTGCGAAAACTCTGCTTTTAGCTCTTTTAAATAGTGCAATACACTCTCTTTTGTAGCTCTCATTCTCTTCCTTTGAACATTCAAAAATTATAACAACTCACACTCATAAAAAGCAAACTTGCTATCAACCGAGATAATTTTGCATCTGTTTGTCAGGGCTTGAGCGATTATCATTCTGTCAAAAGGGTCACGGTGGTGCAAGGGCAAAGTTCCCAAAAGCATAGCACTTTTTGCGTCAAAGTCAAGCACCTCAATTCCCATCACTCCAAGCACCTCATCCATATCAAAATCAACTTCAAGGTTGCCGATTGATTTTTTAATCATGATTTCAGCGATGCTCATGGCACTAAGGTATATCGTGTTGTCCAAATCTTTTAGATAATCCATATACTTTTTATTGACTTTTTTTGTATCATAGATGAGCCATAAAAATATGTGCGTATCTATGAGGATATTCATATTTTCGCCCCATAAAACATCTCATTTATAGCGTCATTCTCATCATCAAAATTATCCGGCACATGGCATCTTCCCTCATGTATCCCAAAAACTCTCTGCTTCTTTTCCTCTTCATAGGGGACGAGCATCGCTACTTTTTTGTGCTTTTTTCCATATTCTATGACATACTTTTCGCCAAAATTTTGTACTCTCTCAAGGATAGAAGAAAACTCCGCTTTAAACTCTCCGACTTGTATTGTCTGCATGAAAATATCCTCACATATCAGATTTTTATCATTATAGCTTACTATTTGTCAAGTTGTCAAACAAATAAATTCACCCCAAATCCTGCGTCTTTAAAATCCATCTTACATAAACCGCACCAACTAAAAACCCTGCACCCATAAGCCATGCGATGAACTCCAGCGAGTAACCGTTTGTTGCCAAAAATCCTATCATAAAGGATGTAAATGTCGCCATCGACAAAAAGAGCATATCGTTGTACGCCACTATGCGCCCGTAGTATTTTTTGTCTATATTTTTTTGCAAAAGCGTGTAAGTATGCGACCAGAGCGTTGTTGTGAAAAAACCAACTATCACGCTTGCAAAAAGCGAGAGGTAAAAATGCTCCATCATGTACGCCCAGAGCCAAATCGCAAAGGCTTGCGCAACAAAAACATAAACCAGCCTCTTGTCGTTGATAAATCTGCCCATAACGATGGGACCTATCACAAGCCCGATTGCTCTAAAAGCGTGCAAAAGCCCGAGTGCTAGCGATGTTGCAATGATGGAAGCGTAGTATTTGTCCACCATTAAAGCCACCAGTGCATCAAACGCGGTCAAGCCTACAAACGCATGAAGTGCCATCAGATGGAGCGCTTGCGGATTTTTTTTGAGATACCTAAATGTATCGCCCATCATTTGCCACAGATTCTCTTTGACTTTGACAAAATCTGTCTCAAGCTTAAGCGTATAAAGAAGCCAAAAACCAACCATAAACATAAGCGCATCAAGCACAAAAGCGACCTTTATCCCAAGCCAAAAAACGACAAATCCGCTAAGTGCCATCCCCAAAGTGTATGAAAATGACCAGATGATAGAGTGAAGCTCATTTGCCTTTTGCAGCCTCTCTCCCCCAAGGATTTTGGGCAAAAGCGACATCTCGGTAGTAAAGTAAAAACTAGCCGCCGCCATTTTTAAAAATATAAGCGTATATAAAAGCCAAAGGTCGGAGACATCATCCACAAAAACAAGAAAAAGCGTTGCAAATATCTCACATGCGATTAAAATCAGCAGAAGTTTTTTTGGCTTCATACTATCTATGACAGAACCAGAAAATGGAGCCTGAATGATGCCTGAGAGAAAATGTAACATAGCCGTAAATGCCACAACCTCGGCAGAAACTCTCATCTCCAAAAGAAGCGTATAGATAGCAACATTGCTAAACCACGCCCCAAAATAGGAGATAAGCTGCACAAGCGAGAGGCGTCTAAGAATGGGTTCTGATTTGAGAAGTTCTATATATTGATTCATAAGTGCAAGGGTAGCATAAAAAAAGTTACAAAAAAAATTAAACTATTTTTTTTTTCTGCCGATTTGAGGTTTAATAATATTCTTAAAAGATTAAGGAGCAAGGCATGGATGGCATAGCAAACGTTGCAAGACAGCAGCAATCACAGATGAAATCAGCGCAAGCAGAGCAAGCGGCAGTTGAGCAGGCAAAGGTGCAACAGCCAAAGCAGGTTGATTTAGTCAAGGAGATGCAAAAAGAGACATCAAACACCTCTGAGAAAATCAACTCAAAAGAGCAAGTGCAAGATTTAGTAGAACAACTCAACAGAGCACTAGCACCGATGAGTACCAACATAAAGTTTGGCGTTGATCAACAAGATGTTTTTTATGTATCAGTCATAGAATCTGAAACTAGCAAAATGATACGCAGATTTCCTGCAGAACAAGCAGCAGATTTCCTCCCAAAAATGCGTGAAGTAACGGGCATACTATTTGACTCAAAAGGGTAAGTAACACCCTTTTGATTTCCCTTTTTTACCCTCATCTCCTCTCGCAACCCTTTGGTAACCATAGTTTAATACTTTTTATAGTAAAATCGCGCAAATTATTTTGCTTACAAAGGTTTTATCATGAAAAGAGAAGTTAAAAAGGTAGTTCTTGCATACTCTGGCGGGCTTGACACGAGCATCATTCTTAAATGGCTACAAGATGTTTATAACGCAGAAGTTGTCACTTTTACTGCCGATCTTGGGCAAGGCGAAGAGGTAGAACCAGCACGTGTAAAAGCTTTGGCGATGGGGATTAAACCTGAAAACATTTTCATTCTTGACATCAAAGAAGAGTTTGTCA
>DKFQ01000028.1 GCA_002452425.1 Sulfurimonas sp. UBA6792
GGCATGGGGAGCTTTTGATGCTTCCATACATCTACTTCAGGTATAGAAAAACACCTCATGCCAAAGTACTTATTTCAAGCCATTTTGATGGGATGCTGATTTCTAAAACTATTACCTATTTTGGACTTGGAACCATTGCGGGTTCGACCAACAGAAATGCAACAAGAGTTTTGATGCAGGGTATTAGGGCTATCAAAGACGGCTACGACATAGGAATCACGCCAGATGGTCCAAAAGGTCCCAGATATGAAGTAGCAGATGGTATAATAGCCATGGCGCAAAAAGCGGAAGCTAAAATTGTTCTCGTTGAGATGAAACCGACAAAATTTTGGCAGCTGAGTAGTTGGGACAGATTTACCATACCAAAGCCTTTTGGCACGCTAAACTACTATGCCTCGTCACCTCTTGATGTGCGTGGGTTGGATATGCAGAGTGCAAAAAAGATGATTCAAGAGGGGTTAAAAAAACATGAAGAGTAGAGTGTTTGTCTTTGTTGTCGCTGCATCTTTGCTCTTTATCATGGCTCTTTACTTTCTCATTAACCCATCTTACGAAAAATCCCTTCGTGCAAAGTACTACTATGAAACAGGTGAGTACGCAGAGGCATACAACCTTGCAAAAGAGGCTTTTGATATCGATGTTTACAACCGTATGGCGGCAACTGTTATGGCACAATCGCAAACATCGCTGAAGTATAAAAACTACATAGACGATGCAAAAAAGTATATGAAGGGCATAGATGAGATTGCAAAACATAAGCAGATATCAGATGCCGATAAAGCAAAGATAAAAATGATGTGCAACATTATGTTAGGTTCGTATGTCAAGCTAGCACCAAGCGTCATTACCGATGAGGAGCTGGTGCAAGAAGCCGCGGCGTATCATGCAAAATTTGAGAAGCTCCTTGAAAAAGTTACTAAAAACTAAGCAAAAAGAGTTTCTCTCCTATCTCGAAGAGAGAAGAGGTTGCTCTGACCTTACCATCAAAAGCTATGATGAGTCTTTAAATGAAGCACTTTTGTACATAGAAGCTTTAGAAGAAAAAGAGCATATTCTCCTCAACCTTATGCCTTACCGTATCAAAATCGCTTCACTCAACCCCAAAACAATCAGTAAAAAACTCAGTGCCGTGCGCTCCTTTGCAACGTATCTAAACGACAATGGGATGCGGGTGGTTTTAAAGGCAGATGAGAGCATTAAAATCGCAAAAACATTGCCAAAACCTATCGCGCATGAGTACATCGTAGAGGCACTTGCAGGTGGGGAGCTTGAGGAGAGAGTGGTTGTAACTCTGCTCTATACACTGGGTTTGCGCATCTCTGAACTTGCCTCTTTGGAGCTTCAAGCCATCTCGCATGATTGGGTACGTGTCATAGGTAAAGGCAACAAGCAAAGAGATGTACCGCTCCTTGAGGGTTCTAAGAAATTACTTGATGCGTATTTGAGCAAATATAAGAGAAATCGATTTGTTTTTGAAAAAAATGGCGAAAAATTAAGCGAAAACAGTCTAAGATATATGGTTATAAAAGTCTTTAGAAGAGTAGGGCTTAAGGTCTCTCCACATCAACTCCGTCACTCTTTTGCATCGCAATTGCTCAACGCTCATGCGCCAATTGCTGATGTGAGTGAGTTGCTTGGGCACTCGTCTATGGCTACAACGCAAATATACACAAAGCTGGGCAGTGCATTGAAACAACAAAACTACACTATGGCACATCCACTTTGCGGGATTAAAGAGTCATGATAAGCAAACTTTTCGCCTCTTTATATACGAGAGTATTTGTCAATATTGTAGTAGAGAGCACACAGAGTCTTGTTTACGTGGAAGTTTGCTCAAGCAAAAAAGTAGAACGCAGTATGCATAAGTACTTTGCTACAACTACTATAAATACGCAGATGCATGAGTTTATTAGCGCCCTCTACAAAGAGACCCCCTTTTGCTACATCTCTGTTTTAGACAAATCATTCTCTCAAGGCGCTATTCCCACATGCACCACAAGTGAGATGGGAAAGTATTGTGATATCAACGCCTCAGAGTATAGATGCTACTCTACAAGTTGGGCGTTTTATACATCAGAGTATGACATAGAGGCGATAAAGCATGACTATCGAAGCATCGGTGTTGATTTTATCTTCTCCCCCTTTACGCTTTTGGCAAATTTTTTCAAAGACAAGATTGAGAGTACGCTTAGCATCTTTGTCTTAGTGCAGAGTAATGCACTCTCTTTTAGCGTTTTTGATCACGGGGAGCTTCTTTATGGGGAGCATCTTAGCATGCAGCATGAGAGAGAAGGTGATACCTTGTTGATTGACTCCTCTATGGATGAGGATTTGGACGCTGGCATGATGGATGGGATTGATTTGGAAGATATTGCCATAGAGGATGACTCTTCTGGATTTGAGGATTTTGGAACCATTGAAGATTTGGATTCGGGCGATAGTATCGATGAGTTCTCTGAAACAGTAGTGCTCAATGAAGTAGTGCAAGAAAAAGAGGAGCAAAGTTCCTCTGGAGGCTTTAATGAGGACTATCAGCGCTTTGTGCTGCTACAAGGGGCGCTCAATACTTTTTATAAAGACCCAAAATACAAAAGCCAGTTTGTGGAAAATATCTACATTGCCGATAGTATCGGGGTGAGTTCGGATTTGAAAAATTACTTAGAAGAAGAGATTTTTTTGACTGTTTTTATCAGAAAGATAGACCTTGGTGCCTCACTTTGTGATATGGCAAAAGCAGAGGCATAGATGCGCTACAGCTATATAAAACCAAGAAATAAAACTGTTTTTACAAAAGATTTGCAGCTCCTGCTTACCTTTTTTGGCGTGACACTTTTTATGCTTTTTGCAACCTATGGTTTCTTACTTTTTAAAGATGCACGCTATGTGCAGGATTTGGTGGAGATAAACCAACAAAAAGAGGAGTTACGAGTAAAAATCACAAAGATGAGCGAGCAGATAGCGGCAATAGAGAAGCAAAATCTTTTAGCGGAGAAGATTTTTACAAAAAACAGTGTACTCAAAGAGAGCATTACCAACCTTTTTGACTTAGTGCCAAGCAGGATAACGCTCTCAGAGGCGAAGATTATGCAAGATGGGCTTGTGCTCTATGGCATTACGCCAAACAAGGATGTCTATAACTTTATGCTTCAAGCACCGCTTCGCTCTATTTTTCACAGGACATACAGTAGTTTTTACCCAGAGAAAAATGGGTGGCTGCGCTTTGTGTCAACCAACTATATAGACCAAACAGACGAGACAGCAGAGATGCAGACAAAAGAGCCAAGAGAGGAGGTAGAGCGTGAAGATTAACATTTCAAGACAGAGCATCTATCTTTTGGCATCCTCTCTCTTTTTGCTTGTTTTTGTTTTAGTTTTTTCGTTTGCTGTTTTGATTCCAGAGGGCAAAAAGTACCGCATTAAAAAGGGTGAACTCGCCAATGAAAACGTCGAGCTTAAACAGCTTAGTGATTTTGCCGCGCAAAAAGAGGTGATTTTACAAAAAATCCAAAGCGAAAATCTTCACACCATCAAAGCTTTTGAAACGGAGTTTAATCCTGAACGCTTTACTAAACAACATAAAGCTTTTTTTACCTTTTTGCATGTTTTTAAAAAAGAGGGTATCGAAGGTGAAGATGGTTTTAGCGTCTATGAGGTCAACGCAAGCTCCGAGATAAGCTCTCCAAAGAGTTTTTACAACTTCTTAGACGCGCTAGGCAAAAGTGACTGGATTATCGCCGTGAACTTTCCTATCAACTTTAAGCGAGAGGACGAGATGATTCACTCCTCTTTTACCATGAAAGTCTATAACAACAAAAGCGATTCAAACAGCAGTAAGTAGCTCTTTTGTTTTCAAAAATGCGTTACTGTTTTTGTAGAGATAGGGACGGAGCTTTGGCTCTATTTTTAAAACTCTGCACTCATCTTTAAACTTCTCATCCATCTTTATAGCCTCTTTCTCGTAGGGTACTATAAAGATATACTCCTCGCCCAAAGCAACCACAAACTTCCTGCCAACCACTAGAGCGCTCTTGTTTTTTAAGAGCTCTCTCTCTTTGGCACTAAGCATATAAAGCTGTGATTTGAGGTATTTGTCGATGGTAAAAATCTCTGCTCTTGCATTGTGTGAGCGTTTAAAATAGGCAAAATCACCCATGCTATGCACAACAATTTCTTCTATCAACGTTGCTCTATCCTCATCAAGATACTCAAAACTCCTCTTGATGCCGCCAAGATACTTCTCCAAAAGAGGAAGCGAGTAGTTGTGTCTAAATGAGTTTCTCTTGATATCCTCATCCATGTTGCTCTCATCTTCAAAATAGACTCTTTTATTTGCTTGCAGATATGCCAGAAGCTCTTTTTTGTCAAGATGCAAGAGTGGGCGTACAAGAGTGTAAAAGCCTCTCTTTTGCTCCTTTCGCATCCCCACAAGCTCCGCACATCCCGCACCTTTGCAAAACTGCATAAGCATCCACTCAAGTCTATCTCCGAGATGGTGTGCGGTAAGGAGGTTATCATACCCCTCTTTTTTGATAATTTTTTCAAAAAAAGCGTAGCGAATCTCTCTTGCTTTTGCTTCAAAATTTTTCTCTATTTTTGGTGCGGTGTGCAGATGACACTTAAGGTTGTGTGTTTTGGCAAGTGTCTTTGCATAGGCGACTTCTTGCTTGCTCTGCTCACGCACGCCATAGTCAACGATAGCGATATCAAAAGGGATGTTGTGTTCTAAAAGGAGAAAAAACAGAGCAGTAGAATCCGCCCCGCCTGAAAATGCGAGGAGATTTTTTTTATCCCGAAGTTTTACAAGTAGAGACTCTTCAACCATTCTCTACAGTTGCAGTCAAGATAGAGCCGACATTGCCGGTGATTTTTGCTCTATAAGCTTTGCCAAACTCCAGCTCTGCCTCATTTGTTTGGTCGTTTACATAAATCTCGCCATCTATCTCAGGCGCCCAAAGAAGCTCTCTTGCGCTCAGCAGATACTCATGTTCATCACTCTGCCCATCAATGACGATTTGAACCTCTTTGCCGATTTCGCCTTGAAGCGACTTCTCCATAACCTCAGAAGCTATTTTGCCCAGAACTGCCGCTCTTTTGTTGATAACTTTTGCAGGGATTTTATCTTTCATCTCATGCGCCGTTGTCGTCTCTTCATCGGAGTAGGCAAAAACATTGATGCGGTCAAACCCAAACGATGAAGCAAACTCACACATCTCATCAAACATTGCTTCACTCTCCTGCGGATGCCCTACAATAAAGCTTGTGCGTAAAAATGAGTTAGGAAGAGACTTCATAAACTCTAAAAGCTCTAGAGTCTGTTTTTTACCAAAACCTCTTTTCATTATGCGTAACATATCATCGTTTATATGTTGAATTGGCATATCAAAGTAGTTATGAAAAACTTCACTTTTTGCTATATTTTTAAGAAGCGTCATAGATGTAGTTGATGGGTATAGATAGAGGATTCTTGCACTCTTTACGCCCTCTATCAGCTCGATTCTCTGTATAAGAAGGCTTAAGCCATCTTTTACGTTTTGGTCTCTTAAGTATGAGCTTGAATCTTGTGAGACAAATGAGAAATCCCAATATCCTTTTTTAACAAGACCTTCAACCTCTTTCGCGATAGAATCAAGTGTTCTTGAATTTAACTTGCCTTTAAAAGATGGTATAGCACAAAAACTACATGTTTGATTACACCCTTCTGAGAGTTTTATGTAAGCGTGATAAGTTGAGCCAGTAACCACACGCTCAGCGCCATCGATAAGGTAAACAGCTTCAGAGAATCTGCTCTTTTTCTCAACCAAAAGCTCATCTATCTTGTCATAATCGCCAACACCTGTAAAGATATCAACTTCAGGCATATCTTTAGCTAACTCCTCTTTGTATCGCTCGCTTAAGCATCCTGCCATTACTAAAACAGAGTCCTCTTTTCTTGCGTCATGAAGGTTAAGAACTGTATTTATCGACTCTTGTTTTGCTGCATCTATAAAACCGCAGGTATTAACAATAATGACGTCCGCATCACCCTGCTCATCGGTTAGTTCAAAATTTTTAAGTTTGCCCATCATGACTTCGGTGTCGACTAGATTTTTTGTGCATCCAAGAGATACGATATGAAGTTTATTGCCCATTTATTTCCATTCTTGATAAACTTTTTATAATCATACGAAGTGAATGTTTCTGCAACGGAAGGGTCAAATCTTGTTATGCAAGATTTGGGGTACCCACCGTGAAGCCTTAATGAACGAGTATGAGTTATAAAATATATTTTTCGTATTATAGCCAAAAGCTCAAATGTTTCTTTTATGGTTTTTAAAAAACTCGGAGATATCGATTTCTTTTTATTTTTTGCTCTATGAGATTGTGGAAGTCCCCCAACAACTCCGAGGAGTTGATATGAGAATAAGCCTTGAAATAACCATCTCATTGCTTATTTTAACTAAGAATTTTGTTCATTTTGCTTGAGTGTACTGCTATACTCTATAGATGAATTATATTTAAACTGAAAATCAAGATTATCATTTGTAGCTTGGATTGCCGAATCCAAAACCTTATCTAGATTATTATCGTAAGAAGATTTTTGTTCGACATTTTGTGTCAAAATGATATATAATTTTTTTATAATATTTTCCTTTTTCTTATATTCAAAGATAAAAAATCCTAAAACAGATACTATCAACCCAATGGCAACAGCCAATATAACACACTTAACAAAAATGTTTATATCAGTAGATGGATTTTTGGTTGATAATGAAAGCAAAGATATGGCTAAAGCTCCCGCAGACAGTATGATTGTTGGTAGTGTAAGCATAAGAGGATTGTCAAACTCTACATCGACATATTTTTTGATAAGAGTCTTTTTATATTCTTCATCTTTTTCTATATATTTTTTGATAAAAGCTTTTTTATATTCTTCATCATTTTCGATTTTGTCTATTTCTTGATTCATCTCTCCCCATCCTTTATAGACTATTCAAGCTATATTGAATATCTTCAACTTGTGAGGCATCACCACTAGCTTTAGCAATCTCAAGTGCTTGAGTGAAGTACTGTTTTGCACTTTTTTTATCACCTTGTTGTTGTGATAAAACACCCAACCATTTCAAAGTAGAACTTTCTTGGCTTTTTAGTCCGTTATCTTGAGCGATTTTGAGAGCATCTAGAAGAATCGGTTTTGCTTTTTCGTAGTTTGCTTGGTCTATATACATTGCTGCCAATGTTGTTGAGTTTCGAGCATATTTTGCAAAATCACCGGCTTCTTTTGCAAAATCAACTGCTTTTTGTGAGTATTCCATCGCTTTTTGGGAGTCACCTTGATAATTATGCACGATAGAAAGTGTGTTATAGGTAGAAGCAATACTCGATTTGTCAGTCTCATATTCAAGTACTTCAAGCAAGTATTTTTTTGCTTCATCAAGATTATTTAATTTTAAATAATATATGCCTAGATTATTTAAAGCATTACCAATATTGTCTTTATAGTCAAGCTTTTTAGCTACTTCTAAGTTTTTTTGTTTGTATTTTAACTCTTGATTTGTATCTCCAAGATAGCCATATACCACTCCTAATAGATTATAAGCAAGATGATAATTATCAAGGCTAGAGGCTAATTGTTCTAGCTTTTGTGCATATGGAAGTGCTTTTTTAAACTCTCCGCTACTAATATATGCTCTACATAACCAAAAGTTTGCATCAAAATCTTTTGGATTTTCTTTGGTAGCTTGTGTGCAAAGTATCTGGGCTTTATCCAAAGCTCCAGCTTTATATGCGGCAGTACATTCATCAAGTGTGGATGCTTGAAGTGCCAATGAACCAAGTGTGAGTGCCAAAGTAAGTGTTTTTTTCATCTGTTTTCCTTAATTTTATTTTTGTTGTTTGTGTGGTATTTGAAATAAAACTAAGGTGGCGGAGATGTACTAAGTAGCAGAGTTTGGTGATTGTTAGTGTATTTTAGAGAAGTGATTTGAAAGTGAAGAGTTTTACTCTCTCTCTCTCTCTCGATGGCGTGACGTTTGTGTGCAGATATTGGCCATATTTTTTCCTTCTTGCAACTTGAGGGATTGTAACAATAAGAGTCTTAAAGTTTTATGACTTTGCTTATGTTACAATAATTATTCGAGAATTTACACAAACAAGCTCAGCAACAATTTTAGAAGCATTTAGATACACTTTGTCAATAAAGCCATTGTGCGTGTAAAAAATAAATATATAAAAGAGAAAAAATGAAAAAATTACAAAGTTTACTTCTAGCTGCTGCCATTACCGTTTCTTCTTTAGCTGCCGATGAGGTTAGAAAAACAGTATATATCGGTGTTGCAACTGCTTCTATAGAAAATGAGAGCATGACCGAGGGAGTATTTGGATTTGGGGTGGATAAAATCTATAGCAGCTGCATGCTTTGGGGGCTTCATAGCGAGTACAGCTTTGGCAAACTCTCGGATGATGCCACAAATGAAAATGACATGGTAGCTACCATAGAGCTCGACTTAAAAGCGGGTTTTGTTCCATTTAAAGACTTTTCGGTGTTTGCTTTAGTGGCGGGGGCAGGGCAGTACATAGAGAATGATGGTGCTTATGGTTTTGGGTATGGTGCAGGGATGGACTATGCGCTGACCGATAATATTATTTTTGATGTGAGATACAAAACTTACAGTATGAAAAACACTCTGCTAGACTACGACTACGACAAAGCTGTTACATCTTTGAGATATAAGTTTTAGAGTTTTCTATCCAAAGATTGCATAGTCCGCTCTCTTTGGTATAATTGCACCATGAAAATATACGATGTTTTGATTCTCGGTGCAGGTGCAAGCGGCTTGATGTGCGCTTCACATTTGGATAAACGTTTAAGTGTTGCTATGGTTGAGGGCAACGGCAAAATCGCCCAGAAGCTCAAAATCTCTGGCGGTGGCAAGTGCAACATTACCAACGCACAGCTAAGTCAAGAAAATTTTGAGGGCGATAGAGATTTTATCTTTCATGTGTTTGAGAGCTTTAGCAGAGATGACCTGCTTGAGTACCTCCGCAAAAACGGCGTTGTGCCGGAACTCCGCAAAAAACGCTACTACTTCTGCAAAGACTCCTCCGATGAGGTTATACAAATCTTTAAAAAAGCTACAAAAGATGTGACATTTTATCTCAACGGCACTATCTTATGGGTCAAAAAAGAGGGCGAACTTTTTGTCATTCAGACCCAAAAAGAGAGTTTGAGAGCCAAAAAAGTGGTCGTTGCCACGGGAGGCAAGAGCTACAAAGAGTTGGGTGCGAGCGAAATCGCCCTTGAGATAGCCAAGAGTTTTGGTATCAAAGTAAAAGAGTTTGCCCCCGCGCTCGTGGGGCTTACGGTGCAAAAAGAGCAGTTTTGGATGAGGGAGCTAAGCGGTCTTAGCTGCCCAGTCACTGTAAAAACAGGCGCAAAAACCATCAAAGAAGAGCTGCTCTTTACCCACAAAGGCATAAGCGGACCAGCTATTTTAAGCACATCACTCTACTGGCAAAGGGGCAATATAAGCATAGATTTTCTCCCCGACGCCAACATCATAGAGCTTATAAAAGGAAGCAAAAAGCTCTTAAGCTCCCTCATTCCGCTCCCAAAAAGACTAGCAAAAGCACTCTTAGAAGCGTTAGAAGTAGAAGATACCGAGTGCAAAAAAATCAGTAGCACAGCAAAAGAGAAACTGGCAAAAATCCACACATACGAGTTCGCACCGGCAGGAAATTTTGGTTTTAGCAAAGCCGAAGTAAGCCGTGGCGGTGTTTTGAGTGAGGAGCTAAACCCCTACACCATGGAAGCACTGGATGTGAAAAATCTCTATTTTATAGGCGAAGCAGTCGATGTAACGGGAGAGTTGGGCGGATACAATTTTCAATGGGCATTTAGCAGCGGCTATGTTTGTGCAAAAGGGATAAATAGAAGTTAAAGAGTGGTGCTCACAACTGGACTCGAACCAGTGACTTTTACCTTGTCGAGGTAAACTTGCTACGTTTTAAAGTACCTATTTTATGAGGTTTTAAAGCTTTTGAAAAAGCCTTACCGCAACATTTACCGCAACAAGTAATAGATTTTTTAAACTGCTATGACTTTTGACTTTAGCATATTTTGATGCAACTTAGGGTCAATTCTAATATTAAAGACACCTTTGTATGTCTTTTGTGGTTTTCTGCCTAGCTCTTTGCAAGTCTGTAGATATCCATCCACTGCATTGTGAAAGTTTGTCTCTAGCTCACTTGCACTATCTGCTTCAAAAGTTACCAAATCATCTATGAGCTCTATTTTCCCAAAAAAGAGTTTATCTTCACTAGAATACTCTATTGAACAGATATAGCCTTTATATTCGATTGCATTTTGTTTTAGATTTAAATCATCTCTTTGCATAAGCTCTTCTAAGCTTGAAGCATTTGGCAATATTTTCAAATCTTCACAGTAAAGCTCCGCTGCTTCTTTTATCATTTCAACTGCTTCTTCAAAAGTTTTTCCGCATGAAAAGCAACCTTCTAAATCAGGCACTATTGCATTGTATCCGTCATTATGTTCATCTGTATATATAAAAGCTATATATTTCATTTTATACTCTTTTATTTTAAAAGTTTAATACCCGTGTGTTTTTATGCTTTAATAGTGATATCTACATTGAGCTATCAATATAGCATCTTCAGTAACTTTATACACTAGCCTATGTTCTATAGTTATGCGTCTTGACCAATAGCCAGACCAATTGTATTTTAGTGGTTCGGGTTCGCCAGTACCTTTAAACGGTTCTCTCTTTATCTCTTTGATAAGTGCATTTATCTTTTTTAAAATCTTCTTATCAGTTGTCTGCCAATAGAGATAGTCTTCCCAAGCTTCATCCGCAAAAGTGAGATTCATTCTTCTATCAACTCTCTTTTAGTGCCTTGCCCTGCTTCGAGTTGTGTTATGGCACTATTGAGCCTTGACGCATTTGTCATGCTTTGCATAAGGTATGCCGTTTCTTCTATGGATTTGTAATCATCAAGCGAAATCATAACTACAGGCTCTTTGTTTTGTCGAGTAATAACAATAGGAGAGTGATTATGGACAACTGTATCAATAGCAGTAGCTAGATGTTGTCTGATTTGAGAAAATGTCATAGTTTGCATTTGTTGCTCCTTTTAAATATATGTACACATTTTAGTACATATATAGTAAATAACTGCTGAAATCAGAGAAAATAATCACTAATTTTGCCTATTGTTTACTTTCTGTTTACTTTTCTTTTAAAATCAAAAAACTGTTTGTGGAAATTTTAAGAGGCTATCTTTAACTATTTTTATGGAATTTTTTTATTGAAATAGAATATTAAACAATAACAAATTTACAAATATTTTTTTTATTATTTTCTGATTATTATCATATATTTTTATAATAAATATAATCTAGTTGTATATGTTATAAATCGTAAAAATCACAAAAAGCCCTAAAATAGGCACTTCTTGACATTAAAAGTAGCGCGTTGTATTATTTTGACATACGAAGCAAAACGTTTAAATGTTTTGTTTTTTGCAATAGAAATAATACCAAAAAAGAAAAGGAAAAACAATAATGAAAACAGAAGAATACCAAAAAGAGTATTTTACAAACGATGAAGTTGCGTCAGGAATTGCGGGATTAATAAAAATATCAAAAAACACTTTACGCAACGCAAGATGGAAAAGGCAGATTAGATTTACCAAGGTTGGAAACATGGTTGTTTACAAAAGAGAATGGATACAAGCGTACCTTGATAGAAACGAAGTAGCAACGATAGCATAGTCGCCTTAGCTCTTACCCGTCGCCAAACTAAAGTAAAGAGCAAAAGGCTTACGACACACACACTAATAAGATAAAAGTGCGGTACCGCGATTATACCACGTACCCTCTTAACACCTTGTTTAGTGCAAAATGAAAAGGCACTCACAGTGAAAATTAAACTGAAAAAGAAAGAAAATCAATATGCACAAGTGCATGTAAATATGTTGCGTGACCGCGGATTAAGCTTAAAAGCAAAGGGATTGGGTGCAGTTCTTGAAAGTTACAGTAACGATTTTGAAGTGAGCTTAAGAAGCATAGAAATTGGTTCAAATGATGGAATTAAAAGTGTGAGGAGTGCAATCAAGGAACTTGAGCAAGGCTATTTTCTATTCCGATTTCAAACTCGCGACAAAGGTGGTCTATTTAGCACGTATTGGGCTTTTGATTCTCAAAAGCTGGATGTTGGATATCTGCATGAAATTATCTCGGAGCTTGAAAAAGTTGAGCTAATTACGCCAGAGCAATTATTACAACGGGGTATCCCTTACGGTAATGCCGTCACGGGTATGCCGTCAACGGCATCCCGTTCAACGGCATCCCGTCAACGCACTACATATAATAATATAAACTATCAAAACATTGAAGATAATAATAATTCTCTCTATCGCGGAAAAGAGAGAGATATTTTTAAAAACCTACAGAGTTTTAAAAGCCATTTTATAACCAAAAACACAAACGTACCCTTTTGCACTCAGGGGATAGGATTTGAAACCTCTACCCCATTTAAAATTAATGAGAGTGGATACATAGTAAACATGGTCAACTCAAAAATAATCGCAAAAGAAGAGGCACTCAAAATTTGGGAGTACCTCTTTAATTTTTACAAAACCCAAAAAGAATCAACCGCGTAGCAAAAGAGCTACGCACAACACATCTTTTGTAAGCCTTGTTAGCAGGGTTTAAAAGAGGTGTAACCTCACGGGACGAGTAGTCCTGAGAACCTTGCAGTGAAAAGAAGCCGTTGAGCGGTGGTGCTGATTTGGGATGAGTTGCCATGAGGGCGACTGAGCCGTGTAGCAATGGTGTATATTAAATTTGATTTTGCATTTTTCACACAAAAAAAGTGTAAAACAAAATTTAAAAAAAAGAGGAAAAAACAATGGTAACAATTAAGGAAATGTCAAAAATTCTTGGACATTCAAAAACAAAAACAGCGGCTCAATATGCAAATGAAGAAAAGTTGACAAAAATACAACCAACAAAAAAAAGCGGAGAGAAAAAATGAAAACAGCATTTTTATACTTTTTAGTAGCTTTAAATCTACTATTGGTTATTGGTTTGGGCTATGTGGTAAGAGATGGAAACCTTGCATTTTCGCAAAAATTGGCAGGTTTAGAAAAAAAAGTAAATGCGTGGACTCCTCTAAAATACGAGGATTCGGACATCATAGAGCTTGATATAAATAAAATTGAAGAATTAAAAAAATCAGGAGTTTTACAATGAGTAAGCACATAGCAAAAATTAACAAAGTTCCGTATCTGTTGTGGTTTAACATACCCGCGACCGTGGTCTCGGTCGATTGGCAAAGAGGATGGATTCACAATGAATTTGGAACTAAAAGCAAGATAGTTAAAGTGAGCAAGTGGTTTATATCTCTGATAAAATATGTCCCTCTCTTGTTGCTTCTCTTAATCGGGGGCAATGCCCCACAAGACGCGCTAGAAGTGGCTCTTTTTGCGCTTGGCGGCATTATAACATATCTTAGTATATGGGTATTTACTGAAAAGCCAGATTGGTTTAAATTGTACGTCGTTGCCCTCTGTTTTGGGGGCTTGTGGCTTCTCACACAATCCGAGATAAAAGAGATTGGGTTTTGGATTGATAGAACATTGCTGTTTGCGACAGAGGCTCTTATCCTCGGTTTTGTGATTCACGAAATTGGAACAGGGAAATGGGACAAATACTACTACCTAAAACATGTGATGAGCGATATCACTTTAAAAAGTGAGCGCAAGTCAAAACCATTGCTAAAAATAGGAAATAAAGAGCTTTTAAACATCAAAACAGGCATCGACTACCTAGGAACGGTTCGCGTCGCTGGCTTCTACGCAATGATTGACGACGAAATAGTTGAAGAAAAGGAGGATGAAGATGAAGATAATAATTGGCGTTTTGGTACTTCTAATTAGTCTTTTTGGAGATACCAACACTAGCAAAATTCAAAACAAATATCTGGCAGAAAAGCAGGCGGAGTACACACAAAAATTCACTTGTCCCGTCGTCAAAGAGGGCTACTTTACGCGCATCTATTCGATTGATTACTGGAGCGGAACGACTACCTGCTACGTGTATGATTACAAAGGAGTGGTTGACAAATTGCAACTTGCAAATCCGCTCCTTATGGGAAAAATGCAAGAGAGCCTCAAAAAAATCAAGGATGATGCCATCATTCCGAAAAGCCGTGACAACGGCGTTGACCGTTATAAAAGTATTGAAAATATCCGAGAAAATTATATTCAAAACTATACAAGTGATTCAGGCGGATATCTCAATCTTCCTAGTTTTCTTATCGCGGGCTTGACACTTGATAATAAAATCATTGATATTCCGTCAACAGTTTCAAAAAACAGTATTCAACTACAGAACGGCTATACCCTTTACCCGAACTCTTATGTCAACTTTGATGTGGAGAATGATTCGCATAACCTCGCGGAGGGGCTTTGGTATCGTTTTTGGAATGGCGCGGCGGACATAATAGGAGTTGATGCGGGGTTTGGAGAAAAAGTCTATACAAAGCTTGCCGAGGAGGACGTTTCAATCTTCTCGTCAACCAAAGAGATGCTTACAAACGTCATAATATTTGTCATTCAGTTCATAGAGCGATATAACATCACGATGCTCGAGATAAAAACGTTTTTATTGTTTACAATAGTCCCCATAACGACTTTATTCTTACTAACTTCAAAAGCCACAAAACGCATCTCTAAAATACAGGATAGAGACGACATTTTGGAGCGCGGTGTGATAACGGCAGTCGCATTGTTTAGCTTCTATTTCACAACAAATGTGGTAAAAGTTGATAACGATAGCCAAATCAACCAAGTTAATTATCAGTCGTGGTATCGCTCCGTTTTACGTAGCGGTTCAGGCTTTGCGGATGATGTCGGAGAGGCGGCACTTGATGCGTTCATTTTATACAAGACGCGTGATGTCGGGATTGTAGGGGAGCATACCAAAAGAGATTTAGTTATCCAAAAAAAGATGCTTCTCGCTGAAAATGAGTTTTTAGCGCAGAATTTAAAAACAGGTTGTTTTGATGTTTATAATCTTGAGGAAGTTAGAAATTATGTAAATTTGCACACTTCTCTGAATTTGCCGTTTCCGCCAAATGAGAGGACAACTGGAGTTAATGGCAATGCTGTTGATTGGTACACTGAAAATTTTGTCAAAAATCAAGTGAATCCATCCATCGCAATTTCAGGATGCGCCGTTCTCTATAAGAGAGAGAAAGAGAACAAAGAACTTTTAAAAGAAGTTGATAAGAAGATGTGGGAGGTTGCGGACGCGACCAACGACGAGACGCTGAATAAGCAAATGGAGCATTTAGTAAAAATTCAGTACAAAAACATGGGTGAGTTAGGCTTTATTAGTGTCCCCATGATAGCGACTACAGACGCGGTCATGCGACAGCTTGATATTATAAACAATCAAGCGGAAAAACTGAATGTTCAAGAAATCGCGAAAAATCGTGAAATGGCAGGCGCAACACCAGAGAGTAACGCAATTGTTCCCTCAAGTCTTGACGACGACCTGCTGAAAAATGTTCCGTATGTTTTAATACCTGGCTTTTCAAGTATCAAGAACGAAATATCAAGCTTTTTTGCGAAGATTCCGAGTCTCCCAGATAGCGGACTATTTAAACATGTCGCAAAATTTCAATCTTTGGGGCTTGATGTTGTTGCATTTTTTTGGACTTTGAGCATCGTGAAGTTTGGAATCGCGATGCTTCCATTTATTACGCTTCTGACCGCTTCGCTTCTAGTTATAGGCTTTTGGGCAATTTCGGTACTTATTTACTACTTAGTGACACCGTTTCTCGTTGCGTTTGCGCTTGCAAGCAACCAAACAGAACTTATTAAAAAGTTTCTCAAAACAGGCGTTATTCTTGCGTTTAAACCGCTTATGCTCGTTGTCTCAATCGTGATAGCAATCTTTGCGACGGAGTTCTTAGGAAACTTGAACAACCTCTTAATTGATTGGAACTTTGACAATCTCAAATTTCTTTTCACAAAAGTTGACACAGATTTAATGTACTTGATGATTTTAAAAGAGTTCTTACATATCGTAAACAGCATTGTAATCGCGTTCTTAGCGTTTTATTTGGTCTTTAACGGCAGCGACATGATATTAAATCTTATCGGATTGAAAGATGTGAGTGTAGATGTGCAGGGAAGCGTTGGCGATAAGATTGATTCAAAATCTTCTAAATATTCAACATGAGAGGAGTGACAAGTGCCTTATAAAATCAAAGACAGCAAAAAACTAGAGAGATATTTTAACTCTCTGGTTAAAAGATATGACAGTTTTGAGAGCAAAGCGGTTTTAACCTATCGTGATGCGGAACAGATAGAGGAGCTTGAGAGCATGATAAATAAGCTCTCTGGCTTTTTTCAAACTACTACCAAAAAGGAGGCAGCAGCATGTTAGATAAAGATACGAAAAAAACGATTGAAGAATTAACAATCGCAGTTAATATGGTTGAAAAAGCAACAACAGTTTTTCAAGAAGTGAATGAGAAATTAAACTATCTCCCAAAAGCTCAAGAAGAGTTAGTGGGATTTAGAAAAGAGCTTCAAAATCTCAAAAACGACACGGCGGCGGCAATCTCAAAGCAGATAAACACCGCAGAGCTTGAAAAAATCTCTCTGCAAGCTTCTAAAACGCTTGATTATATCGCGGACGAGACAATCCCCGCGCTTCAAAAAGCGGCGGAAGAGCAGAAAAGAGCAAGGCGTAGCGGAGGGTTCAAAAACATCTTAGTTGGGTTGCTAATCGGTGGCGCGGCGATGTTTGGCTATATGTCAAATTTCCATTTTAAAATGGAAAAAAACCTTACACCGTTTGTAGTTCAATATTACGAAGATGTAAACCAAAGAATCATCGGCATACCAAACACAATGTTTCATAAGCAAGATAAGAATCATGCTTATTTCAAGTTAGATAAAAACACAAACACAAAGGGTTCAAAATGAAATTCAAAAATATAGTATTAATATCGACAAAGGGTGGTGTAGGCAAAACGACAATAGGTTGGCATTTGATGCCTTATTTCTTAAAAGACAGGGAGTTTGAGCTTATAGAGATTGATAATAATAACAAAACGGTAAAAACATTTTCTAGCTCTTCTTTGCTAGAAAATAGAATGAGCAGCTTTGACATATCCGCGGGTACTGAAAAATTAGAAGAGGTTGTAATCAACAATATGATGGATGATACCAAAATCAATGTCATAGACAGTGGTGGCGGCGATGATACAAAAGCAGTTTTAAACATGATTGAAAAGCTTAAAATGACCGATGAAACATTGTTTGTCATTCCGTTCATGCCAGACTATGCGCAAATTGAAAATTTGATTGATACTTATAAACTTGTTCACAATTATCAATTTATAGTTCTGGTCAATAACATTAACCTAAAAGATGATGATGATATGCTTTTCGTGAATGGCGATGCAGACCTTGAAATTCCAGATTTTAGAAAGATGTTTAAAAACAAATTTTACATTATTCCAAAATCAAAATACTTCTCAATTGCAGCGGCAAAGTATAAAGAAACTCTTTATGATTTTGCAAAAATAGCGTTTGAGATGGACCAGAAAACAGCGATAAACCTAGTAAAAGAGCAAACAGACGGGAACAGAGACGCAATGCTCGCTATGCTTAGAAAGCACAAAGAAGCGGACAACGCAAAAGACTATCTCGAAAGCCACGAGGTCGCAGAGTTAAAAAACTTTTTCGATAAGGCGGTGTGAAATGACATATGAAGAAATTAAATTTGAAGAAGTCAAAAACAGAATCTTAAACGACTTCGTGCCAGTGTTAAAAGCGTACGGAGAGTTTAAAAAGATAGATATCAACGACAGCGATGTTGAAAATAAACTTCAAGAGTTTGAAAAAGCTGCAAAAAAGTTTTTCATATCAATGGATGATGAAGCCGAAATTGAATTTGCCTATGCAAGTTATCACTATGAAAAGGAAAAGGGCGCACCATGACAAAGCTAGAAAGATTCATGTCAAAGACAGAACCTAAAAAATCAAACTCAAAATTAGCTACTGCTTGGGATGATATTTTGGTATTGAAAGAAAAAGGTTATACGCTTGAACAAGTTCAAGCGTATCTCCAAAATGAATTAAATATCGAAACATCGCTCTCCAACTTGAGTGATTTTTTGAAAAGACAAAGCTGCAAAAAGAGTGATACGCAAATCAAAAACAAAGAGAATAACAAGCAACTAAAAAGTAGCAGCTCTTCTTCTCAAGATGATGCTCAAGGCACTGAAAAAGAAGAGCAAAAAGCTATGGTTGCCGCTTTTGCAAAGAAAATGGGACTTAACTTTTAATCTGCCTTTTTCGTATCTTTTTCGTACGATTTCGTATCTTTTCGCATCTTTCCGCTCTCATTTCGTATCTTTTCGTATTCGTTTCGATTTCATTTCGTATCTTTTTCGTATAGAGTAGTAACACACCCCACGCCCATTAGGTGGGTTGTCGATAAAACTATCAATAAAACTATCTTTTTTCTAAAAAAATCAACACAAAGGAGGAAATCAACATGATGTCAATTTCAAAATGGCAAAGCTCGTCTCAAGCAGAAAATTATTTCCAACAAGACCTTGATTATTATCAAAAAAATCAAGAACTCGGAGAGTGGTTTATCACTGGAGAGATGGCGGAGAGATATTCAAATATTGAACATCAATCGGCTATAACCAAAGATAGCTATCAAGATTTTTCAGACCTTATCAATCAAAACTTAAAAGGCAATGCTACAGGAGAGCAAAGAGCAGGGTTTGATATTACATTTAGCCCAAGCAAAAGCGTTGATGTAATCTATACGGTAGCAGATGAGGATATGAAAAGAGATATTCTCAAAGCTCAAGATAGAGCGGTTAACATTGCGCTTGAGAGAGCAAGCCAATATATAACCTACAGAATGAGAACTGAAAACGGTAGAGAGCATTTCCAAAACAACGGACTTGCAATCGCCAAGTTTCAACATCTCTCAAACAGAAACGAAGAAGTAAAGATACATACTCATTACTTTATCGCGAACCAGACAGTCAATAGTAAAGGCGAACTTGTAAGCGTTGATAATAAAAATCTTTACGATAACCAAAAGCTAGTCACGCAGATATATCATCAAGAGCTTTTTCAAGAGTTGCAAAAGTTAGGTTTTGAAAGTGAGGTTTTAAATATTAAAAATGACATAATCGAAATCAAAGGCGTATCACAAGAAGCTAAGAACGCTATCTCTACAAGAACGCTACAGATTGAAGAGTGGCTCTCTGAAAACAGAGCCGAACTTTTAGGAAAATATCCAAACGCAAAAGAAAGCCAGTTAAGGCAAATTGCTACGCTTGAAACTCGCAATTATAAGCAGTCACATAGCTATAGTGAACTAGAGCAGATAGAGCAAAGAAACAGAGAGTTAGTTACAGCGGCGGGATTCAATCAAGATTCAATCATATCTTTGCAAAACGCAAAGACCAAAGAGCAAAAGATTTTAACGATTGATGAAATCACTCAAAAATCAGCAGAGATTGTCACGGAACAAGAGAGCACCTTTACGAAAGAAGAGATGCTCTCAAAAGCAATCAAGCTAAATGCTATCCAAGGTTACACCTACGATTTAGCACAAATCGAAGCAGCGATTTTAAAGGCAGACATAATCAAGCTCGATGAGAATGTTTACTCTACTCAAGAGATGATAGATATAGAGCAATCAATCCTATCTTATGCACAATCTACTAAAAATACAAAAGCTGGTGAAACAACACTTGAACAAGTTCAAAAAGCCTTAGATTTTGAACATAAAATTTCTATATCTAAAGATGAATCTTTTGAAATTCTCAAAACAGAAGAAGTTGAAATTCTTGCTAGAAATAGTCAGGGAAGATTATTTATGATTGACACAAAAGAGCTTGATTCTTTGGGGATTACTGTAGTCGATAACAAATTAGTAGCGACAAAAGACATAGAAATATGTACATTAACAAAAGGTCAAAAAGAAGCTTTTTCTCACTTACTTACTTCGTCAGATGCAATTTTAGGCATCCAAGGCGATGCAGGGGCTGGAAAAACTTTTATGCTAAAGGCAGTTAAAGAGTTTCAGGAATCACAGGAAAACAGTAACCTTATAGCCCTTGCACCTACAAATCAAGCAGCAAACTTAATTTCGAAAGAGAGTGGCATTAAAGGACAGACGATAGATAGCTTTATAGCGCAAAAAGAGCACAAAGACAGTCAAATCATTATCGTTGATGAAGCCTCAATGTTAGATAGTAGAAAGATGAAACAACTTGTCTCTATCGCAGCGGTTACAAACTCAAAGCTTGTTTTGATGGGAGATACTAAACAGTTCACTTCCATAGGAGCAGGGGCGATTTTTGAGCAATTAAGCGCACGAGGAGCAATCCAAACAGCAATCATGGATGAATCTATGCGTGCTAAAACCTATGAGATGAGAGAGCTTTATAAACTCACTAAAGAGCAAAAGACCGATACCGTCTTAGACATTTTAGAAAAAAAAGAGCAGTTTAAAACCATTGAAGAGAACAGCTATAAAGAGGTCGTCAAAGAGTACCTTGAAAACAAAGATAATACTTTGCTTTTAGTTATGAAGAACGATACCCGCAGAGAGCTAAACGACCTTATCAGAGAAGAGCTAAAAACATCAAATCAACTATTAAACCACTCATTGATAGTTATTCAAGAGAAACAGCAGTTAGACAGCATTGCAGCGCATCATCATAGCAACTATGTAGTTGGCGATAGTGTGCAGCTCATGGAAGCATACAAAGGAGGTTTTAAAAGCGGAAGTGAAGCAATAATCACGGCAGTTGATGAAACGCGTAATAGCATAACTCTACAAGATAAAAACGGCAAGAGCAAAGAGGTAAGTTTAAGTGAGCATGGAGACAAACTATCTCTTTATAAAAGCACTCAAAAAGAGTTTAGCCACGGCGACAAGATTATCTTTACCAAAAAAGATAAATCGCTAGACCTAAACAACGGCGATATAGGAACGGTTAAAGAGATAAGAGACGGTGTTTTGATAGTAGATACAGGGAAAAAAGAGATAAAAATTAATCCAAAGGAGTACAACTACATTGACCACGCATACGCAATCACTAACCACAAAGCGCAAGGGCAAACGAGCGAGAGAGCTATTTTTGTAGGAGATAGCAGACTATCAAATCAAAACGCTTTCTATGTAGCTCTAACGAGAGCAAAAACGCATATAAGCATCTTCACACAAGATAAAGAGCAGTTCAGAGACGCAGTGTCGCAAAGACAGCGCAAGAGAACAACATTAGATTACATCAAATTAAATCAGGAGTTAAAACAACATGGAAGAGCTAGAGAAATTATTAACCACATTGTTAGAGGCACAGCAAGCAAACTTAGAGGTATCACATCAGATATTAGGGATTCTATCCAAAGAACCAGAGGGCGAGAGCAAGTTATCGCAGACGCTAGACGAGATATTACAGAGCTTACAAAAAATCGAACAAAAGTTGAGTTGATGCTTGATAGCATGAAAAAGACTATCGATAAAGTTGAGAACTATATCGATACCAAACTTATAAAAGAGGAAAATGAGATGTTAAGACAAAACCAAAACACTAGACCGAACCAAAAGGCAGAGCAAGAGGATATCGAGGCAAAGAGCCAAGACAAAGAGCAAAAAGAAGAGCAATCGCCGTTAGAGAAAACATTTGACTTTATCGAGAATGTTCAGGATACGGTCGAGGTTGTAACAGATATTGCGCGTGGCGAAATACCAGATTTAGACAAAGCGACCGAAATCGCTTTAAGTGTTGCGGGCAAGAGCAAGCAGTTAGATAAATCTATCGAGATAGAACAAGAGATGTGAGGTTGAAAGATGAATAAAAATGATTCAAATATATTCTGGCTAATATTCTTAACCCTTACGGGCTTTGGATTTTTTGCCAATAAAGCGATGGAACTAAGTGGCGGCGAAACATTCGCCTTATTATTTGCAGTGTATCTAATCGGTGCATACATACATCTACTCTTTAAAAAAGAAATCAAAAACAATAGAGTTTATTATACAAATCCATCAATGGCGGGCAGTTTCCCAAACTACGATAACGTAACAGGCGGTATCAAGTGGACGAGAGCCAAGCGTATTAAGAGTGAAGAGGAGGGCGTTTTAATCGACAAATTTATCTTTGACAAGAGCGTTAAAAATAAATTCTCGCTTCTCTTAGGTTGGCAAGAGAACAGACTTGAAAAAGATGTAATCGTTAATCCAAAAGCACTCACTAGAGGCTCACTTTTAATCGGACAACCCGGAAGCGGTAAAACTGTCTTCTTAGAACCGATATTAAAACAGCAATGGTGGAGTAGGGTGCTCATTCATGACACAAAAGGAAGCCTTAGAGCAGTCTATTATGATTCGCGCAAAGATGTTATTAATAACCCATTTGATGCAGAGGGTAGCATTTGGGATTTATTTCAAGAGGCGCGGACATATCCGCAAATCATCAAACCTTTCTTTATCAATTTGCTTAATGGTGTATTAAACGAAAAGGGCAAAGGATTTTTCCCCGCTTCCGTTGCTAATCGATACATTGACATTTTTAACAAAGTGCTGATTCAAAAGCTTGATTCAAAAGCTTCATGGGAACTCTTTGTGCAATCATGCAAGAAATACTTTGAGATGGCTATGAGCGGCACTCAAAAGAGCGAAATGGATATTGTTTCAACCATGAAGTTGATATTTGACTTCATTGAATATCAAAACTACAGAATCCAAGAAGATGCGAAAACATTCACAATAGGAGAGTTTATCAAGCGCAAAAACGCAAAACTCTTTTTGCTCAACAAACAGAGCTATGCGTCGTTTCTAAACCCATATTTTGGAGGTTTCATAGCTGCATATACAAGTATTTTTATGGATGTCACAAAGGACAATACAGACGAGTACACGCTCTTTTTGCTTGATGAGTATTTGACCTTTTTACCAATGCTTGATGAAGCAACACTTACGACATTACATACCTTGATTCGCTCAAAAGGAGGTTGTTTATTGCCAGCGGTTCAATATGTGCCCGCTCACTCTAAAGAGTTGATGCAAAAATTGGTTAATAGCGTTGACCATCTCTTTGTATTTCAAACAGCAGATATGGACACTATCAAGTTTATTAAAGAGAGTTTGGGAAAGCAAGAGCACCAGACAATATCAGAGACTAAAGGCGGCTTCAACAAATCAACCCAAACGAGCGACCTGTTGACCGATGATATATTGAAGAGCTTAGGAAGTGATTATACTCATATAACCTACATCCCAAGCAGAAACATACTCTATAAAGGTTATACGGACAAGATACATCTTGAAGTAAAACATCCCGAATTTATAGACGCGGGATATGATGAGTATTTGATGAAAAAATATAGCTCTTAAATTAGCGAATTATACCGTTGAAGTAACGAATTATACCGTTTCAACTGTTGACAACCAATCAAGAGACGGATAACTTTTTGCTCTTCAAAAATTATTAACGGCATTTTTCCAATAGGAGATTTGCCCGCCACTTTTCCAAATTTCACTCCGTCCCTTTTTTAAATTGTAAGTGTAGAAAATTATTAAATAGACTTCTTGCATAACCTAA
>DKFQ01000046.1 GCA_002452425.1 Sulfurimonas sp. UBA6792
GCCCTACAAATTTGCTCATATTGTTCAAAATCTCTCCACCTTTTCTAAAACCAAGACCGCACGCTTCATACGCAAAGAAAACCCCAGCTTGATATTTTGCTCCGTCTTTGTCTTTTGGAAGTTCGGTGTACTCTTGATATACTCTTTTGTGGTTGCCATAAACTCCCTCTTGCTCCTCTAAAAGTGCTCCGTTACTTCCAAAAATAGCAACATTCGCACCCTCTCTGCCAAACATAGGTTTTGCAACATACTTAACCCCTTTGAGCGGCTCAAATGATGTTTTAAGCAGGTAAGGCGAATCAGGGAAAAGGTCATAGAGAATCTTGAGCATCCCTTTGGATTGGAAGAGAAGAGTGTATGCAGGGTTTAAGATAATTGCATTTTGGTTTTGCATAATGTTGGTTAGCATCGTTGCAAGTTCCGGCTCGTCTGTTGCTATATCTTCCCATGGATAGAGTTTAAACCAGTATTCATAAGCATTTTCGTCTCTATCGTAAATACCCTCTTCATCAAAGCGCACATCGCCTAGATACTCAAAACCAGTGTTAAACCCCGCATCAGTCGCCATCTGACGTAAAAGTTTTGTCGTCGCTTCTTCTTCGTCATTGCCATGGATGCTTGAGAAGAGTATCTTCCACCCATCGTATCGCTCATCAAAAAGTTCTGTATCCTCAAAGAGCGTGATAAGACGTCTGAAATTCTTTTGAATCGCTTCATAGACGTTGTTAAACTGCTCATTTTCATCCATGTTGTTGGCTTTTAAGAGTCCCCATTGAAGCAGAGCAGTTTCAAAGAGCGAGGTCGGTGTGTCAGCGTTAAACTCTAAGAGTTTTATGGGTTTGCCATCAATCCCGCCCGCAAAATCAAATCTTCCATAGATATGCCAGTGAACGTCATTTTCCCAGCTTTTTTTGATGGCATCAATGAGATTAAAAGGGATGCCGAGTTCAAAAAAGAGGTTGTTTTCTATGACATATCCAGCGGCTTTGGCGTACATGTCGTAAATCTCATTTGCTGCTTCGTAGTAAGCCTCCGCCTCGTTGTGCGTCACTTGAACCAATGAATCGCTTATATATCTGCTACTGTCGCTATCTGTATGCCAAGTAAATCCAAGCTCTTCAAGTTGTTCATTTTTGAGAGGTTTTATATGTTGTAGTTGAACCATTTGTTAACCTCCGTATGTTGAAGTGCTGGATGACGATGGAGAAGAAGTTGCGCTTGAACCGCCAAAATAGCTTTTTTTGGTTGATGACGCTGCGCTTGAAGTTCCTGAAGCAGAACGGTTATATGCGCTTTGGTTGACTGTTGAAGCTCTTTGAGAAAAGTTTTTGTTGTTCATCAGAGCATTACCTATCATATTGCCTAAAAGAGAGCCTGCGGCGACGGCTAAAATAGTCCCCGCAAGTCCCATTCCGGCACTTCCCTCAGAAGAACTCAGTGTTTCAGAGGTACCGTCTTGTACTTTTTTGTACTCTTGTTCTGCAAGTGCCTTCATCTCGGCTTCACTCATAATACGCTCAGTTTTATTGCCGTTTGCGTCAATTTCACGAATGATTGCTCTGCTTGGACCCTCTGTTGGGAGCTCTTCTACTACAACATATTTTCCATCAGAGAGCTGTTCAATAACTAAAAATTTATTTTGTTGCTGTTTTTGTTCTTGTTGCTGTTGGCTTGATTCGCATCCGCTAAGAATACTCATCATTGCTATGCCGGCACTTCCCAGTGCCACCCCGCTTGCAATAGAGTAGATATATTTCATTGCACTAAATCCTTTTTATTTAAAGTAATTATTTTTTTGAGATTGTAACTATAAAAGGTAATTTTCTCTCTTCCATCATAGATGATATCGCCGACATAGCTGAATTTTGCACTCTTAAGAGTTGTGTTTTTTGTCATAAACATCGCTTCTCCTGCCATATAGCCGATATCTTTAAAAAGTGTCAATAAAGAGAGCAGAGCAAGTAGTAGCAAAGGAATAAGAGAGATTTTTGTGTTTTTAACATAAACGGCGATGTACCCCAAAAGTAGAGAGAGCGAAAAGTAGATATACCAGTTTTGGTTGTCAGCAAAGAGGATGTTGTAGTAAACCCCAACTTCATAGTGCTCTGTATAGTGAAGAAAAATCCCCAAAAAGAGAAAAAAATCTAAAACAAATGTAATGAGCATCCCTGTTAGAAGTGCTTGAATCGCTTTACTCATCGCAATCTTCTCCATTTTTTAGCATTTATCTTGATAAGTCTTGATGAGACACTCTCTCTTAACCCATTGATATCTTCGATAATTATATCAGCTTTTGCTTCACAAAATGCTCTCTCAAACCGCTCGCCGCTTCTGTTGGCGGAAGTGGAGTAAAACCATGGAATCGCTCTTAATAACTCTGAATGTAAAGGCGGCTTGGCAACTCGAAATGAAAAATCACCTAAGATAAAAGTAGTTTTTGTAGAGCGTCGAACCAGTTTTTTTCTCTTTTTAGGAACTCTTTTGCCGTCATCCTTAAAACTTTTGAAATCTTTATAAACTTTGATAAAAGGTTTGTATGAGGGGCGAGATTTTATCTCGTAGAGTTTTTGTGCATCTTGAGACAAGAAACCGACAGTAGTGTCGGTTTGAGCAAGAATTACACTCATTTTATGCTAGAAAATCTTG
>DKFQ01000007.1 GCA_002452425.1 Sulfurimonas sp. UBA6792
AAAAGAGCTAGAAAAGATAAAAAAGAGAAAGATTCTTTTTTATACTTCACTCCCTTTTGAAGCAGATACCGCAAAAGCAATCAAAAAAATGAGAAAAAAATATACAATTTTTGTTCCATTTATGCAAGGCGAAAGTTTTAAGATGGTACCATTTAGGTTACCGCTGAAGAAAAAAAAATTTGGTATTTATGAAGCGGGAACGAGTTTAAGAGATATTAAAAAAATTGATGTAGCTATAGTGCCTGTTGTCGGCGTGGATGGAAATTTACAAAGAGTTGGTTTTGGAAAAGGGATGTATGATCGTTTCTTTGCAAAGTTGAAAAAGAGACCATATACAATTTTTATTCAATCAGAGTTTTGTTATACAAAAGAGTTCATTTGTGATAGTTACGATATCGCTTGTGATGTGATAATTACGCCAAATATAAAAGTGCAAAATATGGCTAAAATAAGGAATAGAAGTGCTAAACGAGATACTGCTTGGAGGCTCAATCGCCTCTGTTAGTGGGCTTGTAGGTTTTTTCATTTCTAAAAAAATAACGAGTGCGAATTTTGATATATATGTCGAAAAAGCAAAAGCTCAGGCAAGTGCGATAGAAAATGAAGCGCAATTGCTTCTTTACAAAGCAAACATAAAATCTCAAGAGATAGAGCTAGAGGCTACAAAGTTGTATGAAAATGCAAAAGAGAGAGCCAAAGCCGACCTTGTACAAAGAGAAGATGATGTTGCAAAAAAAGAGCAAACTTTTAAACGCTATAAACAAAATGAAGAGAGACGGCTTCAAGATGAAGTCGCTACTTTAAAAGCAAGACAAGTTGATTTAAAAAGAAATGAAAAATCTCTGGGTTTACTAAAAAAAAGATACGAAGAGAAGATAGACGAGGCGCTCAGTGCAGTGCAGCACTGTGCAGGAATGACAAGAGAAGAGGCAAAGACGCTTCTTTTGCAAAAAGTAGAAGAGAAGTCTCGTGCAGAGATAGCGCATGTTGTAAGGCGCTATGAAAATCAGGCAAGAGAAGAGGGCAAAAAAAGAGCAAACTATATCTTAGCACAGGCTACTAGCCGTTTTGCGGGAGAGTTTGCAGCAGAGCGTTTGACAAATCTAGTTTACCTCTCTGATGATGAGCTTAAAGGGCGTATCATCGGAAAAGAGGGGCGCAATATCAAGACGCTTGAGACACTTTTGGGTGTTGATATCATCATTGATGATACACCAAATGCGATTTTGGTGAGCAGTTTTAACCTTTATCGCCGTGCTATCGCTACAAAAACGTTGGAGCTTTTGATTCAAGATGGGCGCATTCAACCTGCGCGCATCGAGGAGATTTACACAAAAGTTTGTGATGAGTTTGAAGCAGAGACGCTGGCTGAGGGTGAAGAGATAGTCATCGATCTTGACATTGGTGTGATGCACCCTGAGCTTGTCAAGCTTATAGGAAAGCTTAGATACCGTGCAAGTTATGGACAAAATGCTCTTGCGCATACGCTTGAAGTGGCACATTTGGCAGGTATGATGGCTGCTGAGATGGGTGGAGATATAAGACTTGCAAAAAGAGCGGGACTTCTCCATGACATCGGTAAAGCTCTTACGCATGAGCATGAGGGAAATCACGTTGATTTGGGCGCACAGATTTGTAATCGTTACAATGAACACAGCGTGGTTATCAATGCGATTTATGCGCATCATGGGCATGAAGAGATTAACTCCATCGAGTGCGGTGCTGTTTGTGCAGCAGATGCACTCTCTGCGGCGAGACCTGGAGCAAGACGTGAAGTGCTTGAGAGCTTCTTAAAGAGAGTTACGGCAATAGAAGAGATAGCTTCTGAACATACGGGCGTAAAACAAGCCTATGCCATCAATGCGGGGCGTGAAGTAAGAGTTATCGTCAATGCTTCACTTATAAATGACGATGAGTCGATTCTTTTGGCAAAAGAGATAGCAAAAGAGATAGAAGAGAAAGTCCAATACCCAGGTGATATAAAAGTAAACGTTATCCGAGAGAGTAGGGCAGTGGAGTTTGCGAGGTAGCTTTTGGCAGGGCTAAAGCCCCGCTTCCAAAAGAGTGCGTAACATCAGCTAGTACAAATCCTCTGCATCATTAATCTCTGAATCATCGTAAGGGTCCATGTGCATAAGAACATGGGCTTTTTTCTCTTTAAAATGCTCTTTTATTTTAAGTTCTAGTTTGTCTGCAACAAGATGGGCATCGTAGAGCGAAATACTGACGTTATAGACAAGATGTACAGAGATAAAAACGTGCGAACCTGACTCTCTTGTGCGAAGGTGATGGAAGTTTGTCACTGCTTTGTCGCTTTGCAAAATAGTTTTGATGGTTTCTATCTCCTCTTCAGGAAGTGCCGCGTCAAGTAGCATTAAAATTCCCTCTTTGATGATAGGCATAGCCGAATAAATCATATAGATTCCGATACCAACTCCAAGAATAGGGTCAAAAAGCTGCTCCCCGCTCATAGCAACAAGCCCTAACGCCACAAGAACCGCACCATTTGAGATAATATCCGTTTTGTAGTGCAGAGCGTCTGCTTTTATAACCATATTGCCCGTTTTTTTTGCAACTTTGTTTAAAAAGAGTACTAGAAAAGAGGTGATGATGATAGAGATAACCATCACGGCAATGCTTATATCCATATGTTCCATCTCTCGTGGATGCGCAATCTTTACAAGTGCTTCATAGAGGATAAAAAGAGCGGAGAGTGAGATAACCGTCCCCTCAATAACTGCCGCAAGCGGTTCTATCTTGCTGCGTCCGTAGTTGAAATTATCATCAGGGTCTTTTTCTGCGTTGTGAAGAGCAAAGTAGTTAAATAATGAGACCGTCAAGTCGAGTAAAGAGTCGATAGCAGATGCCAAAACAGCGATAGAACCGCTAAATATCCCAACTGTCATTTTCATTATCACAAGAAGTGTAGCTACTGATGTAGAGATAACGGTCGCTTTTTTTTCTATTCTCATTTATGCTCCTGCCTATTTTAAGGTACAATTATAATAAATTTAACATATTACAGTGATTAAGATGAACATAAAAGAGTTAAGAGAAGAGCGTGCAAAGTGGATGGAGTGGAAAAATATAGCTCCACTTAGAGAGGCTTTGGCAGGTTTGCCTGATGGTTCATGGGATGTGATGCTTGGTGATGCAGTGAGCGTTAAAGGTAAAGCCCCACAAAATATAGAAGAGATAGCAAGGCTTATGATGCCTTGGCGCAAAGGACCGTTTCAACTCTTTGATACCTATATAGACTCAGAGTGGCGAAGCAATGTAAAATATAACCTTTTGCGAAAACATTTTGATTTAAAAGATAAGAGAGTTGCCGATATAGGATGCAACAATGGGTATTATCTCTTTAGAATGCAAGAGGATATGCCAAAGCTGTTGGTCGGTTTTGACCCATCGCCGCTCTTTAAGACGCAATTTGATTTTATAAACCATTTTGTAAAGAGCGATATCGTTTATGAGCTCTTAGGTGTGGAACATGTCGAGTTTTACGAGCAGAAGTTTGACACTATCTTTTGTTTGGGGGTTCTTTACCATAGAAGCGACCCTGTGGCGATGTTAAAATCTCTCTATAAAGGGCTTGACAAAGAGGGCGAACTATTTTTAGATACTTTTTACATTGAGGGAGAGGATGAGATGTGTTTAACTCCTGCATCGTCCTACTCAAAGATACCAAATATCTATTTTGTACCGACTATCAATGCTCTCAAAAACTGGTGTTTGCGTGCTGGGTTTGAGAGTTTTGAAGTTTTGGAGACTTCCAAAACCGATGCAAGCGAGCAGAGAAAGACTTCATGGATAGAGGGGCAATCTTTGGAAGATTTTTTAGATAAAGAGGACAGTAGTAAAACAGTAGAAGGCTACCCTGCACCCGCTAGAGTCTATATTAGAGCAAAAAAGGAGAAGAAATGAACCAAATGCGACAAGAGATGGAAGATGATGATTTGGAGATAAATGAGTATCAAAACAAAAATGAGGTGCTTCTTACAACACACGAGAGAATCAACCAAGATTTATGCGGTGAGATAGAAAAACTAGA
>DKFQ01000088.1 GCA_002452425.1 Sulfurimonas sp. UBA6792
AGCACTTCATCGTGTGAACCATCCAAGACTACTCTGCCTTTGTCTATCAAAATAAGCCTTTGCGTGAGAGCAAGCAAAACATTTTTATGCGATATCAAAATCGTTGTTTTTCCCGCTTTATAACTCCCTAAAACTCTGATAAAGTTGTTTTCATGCGTGCTGTCCATAGAGTTTGTAGGCTCATCAAGCAGTACGATAGGTGCTTCATGGATAAAGGCACGTGCGATAGAGATGGACTGCTTTTGTCCGCCTGAGAGACCATCACCCCTCTCTCCAATAGGCATGTCGTACCCCATCGGATGCGTATCTACAAAGTCATTTACCCCGCTGAGTCTGGAAACTTTGATAATCTCTTCATCGCTTGCATTTGGAGAGCGCAGAACGATATTTTCTTTGAGTGTGCCTTGAAACAAAATAACATCTTGTGGTACATAAGAGATGTTGTGTCTCAAATCGGCAGGATCAATCTGCTTGATATCGATTCCGTCTATTAGGATTGCACCTTCTGTTGGCTCATAAAGACCAAGGATAAGCTTTTCAATCGTTGTTTTTCCAGAACCATTCGTGCCAATGATGCCTACGCTCTCTCCTGCGTGAATGATAAAGCTTACGTTTTCTAAGATTTTATTATCGGTATGAGGATAAGTAAAGCTCACGTTTCTAAACTCGATTTTGCCTGCAAATGATGGACGTTGTACAAAGTTTCTAGCCTCTTCACGCTCCACGGCGAGCTTCATGATATCATTGATGGCATTATAAGCAGTTTTTGTCTGCTGAAAATTTGCGATGAGTGCTGCGACTTGACCAAGAGGTGCTAACATCCTTGAGCCTAGCATAACCACGGCTATAAGCCCTCCCATAGTTAACTCTCTCTCGCCAATGGCATAAACCCCTCCGACGATAAGCAATACAGTGTTAATCTGGACGATAAAATTGACAACGGTTGAGATGGAGTTGGATAAAATCTTGGATTTTAACCCTTTTTTTGCCACATCACCAGTTGCTTCTTCCCATTTCCATTGGTACTGACCACTGATACCCAAAGCTTTGATGGTTTCAAGAGCGCTCAGCGACTCTATAAGAACAGCGTTTTTTCTAGCAGATGCTTCATACGTATTTTGTACACTTCTTCTCATCGGTTTTTCAACAAAAATGCTGTAAATCATAATGACGAACGCACTCCCGATTGGAATCATAATGAGCCAACCGCCGATAATATAGATGATAAATAAAAAGATTATAGTAAAAGGGAGGTCGATAATGGCGGCAACAGAGGAGGCCGTAAAAAACCCTCTGATGGAATCAAAATCCTTGAGATTGCTTGCAAAAGAGCCTACAGAGCGTGGTTTTGAAGCTATTTTAAGGTTGAGTACATGCTCAAATATGATGGAAGACATAATAACATCGCTCTTTTTGGCGGCATTTTCAAGAAAGTAGGAGCGCAAAAATTTTAAGACAATATCAAAAATATAGATTGCGACGATACCAACTGTAAAGACCCAAAGTGTGTCGATAGCATCGTTTGGTACAACTCTGTCATACACGTTTAGCGTAAAAATAGGAGTCGCCATAACAAAGAGATTTATCAAAAAAGAGGCAACGATAACATCGATATAAACACCGGAAAAATACCTTAGTGTTCCCCAAAACCAGTGATGTTCATCGTGTTTTAAAAGACGGTTATGTGCATCGTTATAGTGGTGTTCATGTCTAAGCAAAAATGCAAAATTTATATACTCAGCTTCTAAAAATTCACTCCTTACCCAGTTTTCACTCTCTCCAACCTCAGGTAAGATAATCTTTGCATACTGTTTATCTGGGCTTATTTCAGTAAGAATACATGCTTTTTCATCCCCATGCTCCCCTTTTAAAACAAGGATGATGGGCAAAAGCAGAGGGGATATATCTTTAAATGAGTAGTTTACTAACTTAGAGTTAAATCCTGCACGCTGTGCTGCACGATGAAAAGCAGATTTTGAGCCATCTTGGTCAAGTGAAAAAAGTTTGGGAGTCGTTCTGCCAGTAGGAACTGGCAAATCCGCAACAAGCGCATCAGCGCTATAAGGACGGTTGTAGAGCTTGGTAAAGATTACCAAGCACTCTAAAAGAGGATTTTCCATCAAATCACTCAACCGTAATGTTCATCTCTTCTAATATCTTGCCAGTATATGCAAGGATTTGATAGTAAGCGATAAGTCTGTCATACTCAGCAGTAACTTTGCGGTTTTTTGCGCTGTTGTACTCAAGCTCGATATTTAAGAGGTCAATGATGCTTCTTCTGCCAAGTTCATGCTCTTTTTCGTAGTCGGCAACAGTTTCACCGCTCGATTTGATAGTGTTCTCAAGATGTACAAGCTGCTGTTTTGTTGACTCTAGTGTTTGCCATGCTATCTCAGTATAGGCTCTTATGTAACGTCTTGCATCTGCAAGCGTGCTGTTTTTGTTGAGTAGTCTGTGTCGGCTAGCTTCTTTGTTTGCTTTGTCCGCAAAACCGTTGAAAATGTTGTAGCTAAGCACTACAAGAGCGTTGTAACCTGAATCTTCTTCGTAAGGGCTAAGGCTCGGCTCACCAGTAGAAACTCCATGAACATTTTTGTTCCAATACGCCTCCGCTTTGATATCAACTTTTGGATAAAAAGGTGCATCCGCACGCTTTAGAGCTGCTGTTGCAACTTCAATATCTGAATGAGAAACGGTAATCTTTGGATGATTTTCCATAGCGATTTTCACCAAAGACTCTAAGTCATTTGCAGGAATATTGCCTACAGTTGGTTTCTCTAAATCTGCTGCTCCCAAATTACCCGGTAAAATACGCTCAAAGCTTGAAACCGCATTGTCATAATTTTGCTCTGCCAAAAACTGAATACTTAGAGCATTTTCATAACGTGCAAGTGTCTACTTATAGTCAGAACTACGACCAACACCCGCTTTTACCTTCTCATCTATTTGTGAAAGATATTTTTTGTGCACTGCTACGTTGTCTTTAGCGATTTGAAGTAACTCATGTGTTCTAAGTACCTCAATATAGTATGTAGAAGCAGCAAGCGCCAACTCATTTGCATTTTCTTTTACAGTATTTCCTGCTGAAGAGATAAGTGCTTTTTGCTGCTCAACTGCATAAGTAGTATCAAGACCGGAGAAAACATTTTGAACTAACACGGCAGAAGCATCTTGGCGAGTTAAACTCTCACGCTCTCGCTCATTGTTAATCGTTTTTGTCACTTCAGGACCTACCGAGTAAGAGAGGTCAACAGATGGCAAATAACCAGCCTGCGCCTTTGGAAGGAGTTTCTTCTGAGCTTCACGATCCTCTTTTTTCATCTCAATCTGTGGGTGCGTCTCAACCGCTTTTTTTACAGCCTCAGTAAGAGACATAGCACTCACCATCATTGGAACCAAAACAACCGAGAGTAATATTGAACGTTTCATCTAACATCCTTTTATGTATATTCATTGAGTTTACTATGTGAAATATTAAGAGGTCCTTAATTATTTTGATTTTTGTATTTAAGGGCACCTCTAAAATCCACCTT
>DKFQ01000086.1:0-1627 GCA_002452425.1 Sulfurimonas sp. UBA6792
GTTTTTTGGCATATGCGGAAGCAACGCTTGACTATGGAGTTATGGGGCTTCTTCTACTTATGAGCGTTATTACGCTTTGGCTCTTTATAGAGAGGATGATGTTTTACAGCTCATTGCGCTTGGGCGACTATGACAACAGAGACACGCTGGAGATGGAGCTTACAAACAACCTTAGCGTTATCAGTGTTATAGGTTCAAATGCTCCTTATGTTGGGCTTTTGGGGACGGTTATCGGGATTATGCTTACGTTTTACACGATGGGTGAAGTAGGTACGATTGATGCCAAAAAGATTATGGTGGGTCTTGCACTCGCACTAAAAGCTACGGCGATGGGACTTGTGGTCGCTATGCCCGCCATCATCTTCTACACCATGCTTTTGCGTAAAGTGGAGAAGATTTTGACTCACTTTGATGTTATGCAAGAAAAAAAGCAAGTAAGCAACAATGGCTAAATTTAAAAAACAAAGAAAGCGTTTTGATGAGATAAATGTTATCCCATTTATCGACATCATGCTTGTTCTCTTAGTGATGGTTCTCACAACCGCAACATTTGTCAACCAAGGCATCATCCCCATAGAGCTCCCGGAAGCAAAAGCCTCCAAAAAAGAGGACACCAAACAAGAAGTTACTGTTTATGTAAACGCAAAAGGGGAGATGTTTTTTGAAAAAGAGAGGGTTGATTTAAAAGTTCTTGAGACAAAACTCGCCGCACTCTCAAAAGAGCAGACGGTAGTTCTTAGAAGCGACAAAGAGTCAAGATTTCAAGACTTTGTAAGCGTCATGGACATCCTCAAACGCTTGAAGCATGAACAGATGTATATCGTTACAAAAGAGTAGTTAGTACCCCTTTTCCAAGAGTTTAAACTGCGGCTTTGAACTGTTCTGTTCATCGCTGCGTTCCTGCTTCTTCTCTTTTTTACTCTCTTGCTCAAAAACTCTCTGCTCAACCACTGCAACATCGTGAAAAAGAGATGTCGCAAAAAAGAACAAAATCATAATAACTACAACACTCACGTATAACAAAACATAATTTTTAATATGACCTGTTTCAAAGGGATTTTGCACCTTTTCTCCTCTACTCATTGATGCGCAATTATAGTCAAAAATGCAGGTTGCAAAGTTGAATTACATATTTTTTATGTTACCATAATTAAAAAATTAAGGGGATATTTATGCAATCAACAAAGTTTAAAGGAACAAAAGTAACGCTTATCGGGGATGCTATCGGGGTTGGTGATGCTGCTCCGGTTGTTACAGCAGTTGGAACAGACCTTGAGGATGTAGAAATCGGCGGTGCAAAAGACAAAATTCAGCTCATCGTTACGGTTCCATCACTCGACACAGATACATGTGCGGCGGAGACGAGAAGATTTAACGAGGATGTCAACAACCTCGATATTTGTGAAACAACCGTTGTCTCTATGGACTTGCCGTTTGCTTCTGAGCGTTTTTGTACTACTTCAGGCATTGAAAACCTGAGCGTGGTGAGTGATTACATCGACAAAAGTGTCAGCCTTGCGTACGGTGTTTTGATGGATGACAACAAACTCAAAGGTCTTAGTGCCAGAGCTGTTTTTGTGGTGGATAGAAGCGGTACTATCGTCTATAAAGAGATAGTTCCCGAAGT
>DKFQ01000086.1:1641-3942 GCA_002452425.1 Sulfurimonas sp. UBA6792
TTTCTCTTTTTTGTTTCTACCCTGATTTTGCATGCGCATGAAGTTACGCAAAGAAGTTTAAACATAAGCGGTGCAACAACTATCCAGCCCATCATAGAAGAGGTTGCGAAACGCTACCTTGAGGAGATGCAAGGAGAGCTTTTCATTGAGGGCGGTGGAACTGAGGGAGGGTTGCAAAAACTAAGAGAAAAAAAAGCAGATATTGCCATGGTCGCAAGAGATTTAAGCCAAGAGGAGAAACAAGACTTCTCTCACGCCTCCATAGCCATCGACGCTGTTGCCGTGGTGCTTAACAAAAACAAAAACGTCCAAAATCTTACTAAAGAGCAGCTTTTGGATATTTATGGCGGTAAAACGACAGATTTTATCGTTATATCAAGAAAAATGGACAGAGCAACACTCAATGTTTTTGAAGCTTACAGCGCTCTCTTTAGTCCAAAACGTAAAAATATGCCATCAGATACTAAGCGTATCAGAGAAGATGCATGGGAGGCAGAGTCCAACATCAACACCCTTCTTTGGGTTGCCGGACTTAAAAACACCATAACCATTGTTTCACACGCTGAAGCCTTGCGCTACATAGAGATGGGCTATCCCATCGTCATAGCAGCTATCGATGGCATCTCTCCTACAAATGAGAGTATCAAAAATGGCACATACCCCATTACAAGAAAACTCAATCTTGTATGGGACAAAGAGAACAAAAGAGCAGTAGAATTTATCGAGTGGAGCAAACAACCCTCTTTCATAAAAGCAGTACAAAAGCTCGGTTTTACGGCGGTAGAGAGATGATCAAAAGATGTTCTTTTTGTACGCTCTGGCTTCCTACTGTTGTCATCAGTCTTTTTACCGTGGTGAGCTTTTTAGTCATTTTTATTTTGTTAAATCACTCTTTAGATGAGATGATCCAAGCGCACAAACACTCTAACTCTTTGACAAAAAAAATAGAAAAGATGGTCTCCTCCACACTCAATGCAACTTTTTTGGGCAATGAAGAGCGCTTTTTAGAAGTAGCCCTCATCTCCAACGAGATACACGATGCCATCGCCTCTATAGAGCAAAGCAATACCTACAACACGGCCTCGTTGCTAGAGAGTTACCGACAACTTTACAAAAACCTTATAAGTGCGGTCTCTTACAGCAAAGAAAACCGTCTTGAAGATGCACAAAAAGCACTCAAGGAGGTAAAGGCATATACGCTTACACTTGAAGAACAGATGAATAAGCTCGACGCTCATTTTCTACAAAATGAAAAAGAGCATGAAAAAACGCTCTTTCTTGTCATGTTTGTCTCTGGAGCACTTCTGCTCTTTACAGCCCTCTTTAACGGCTTTTATCTTATCCCACAGCGTGTTATCCGTCCACTTGAAGAGTCTAGTCAAAAACTCCAACGTAGTGAAGAGAAGTACCGCATCGTTGCGAACTGGACGCATGACTGGGAGTATTGGGTGGGAAAAGGCAAAGAGATTATCTTTATGACGCCATCGGTGCAGAGGATAACCGGCTACACATCGGATGAGTTTGCAAAAAACCCCTCCCTTTTGACCAGCATCATCCATCCTGATGATAAAGCTTTGTGGGAACAACATGTCCAAGAGGCACACCTTCCAAATAGACCGGAAGAAGATGCGCAGGGCGTGGAGTTTAGAGTTATCGCAAAAGATGGGCGCATAGTCAACATAGACCATATCTGCCGCCCCGTTTATAGCGCAAATAAAGAGTTCCTTGGTGTTCGAGTAGCCAATCGTGACATTACGCTAAAAACAGGCATCCTCAATGAGCTCAAGGAGAAAAACACTCTCTTAGACACACTTGCAACGACAGACGCGCTGAGCGGACTTTACAATCGCCGTTATTTTAACGAAGCCTTTGAGCGAGAGATAGCGCATGCAAAACGCATGAGAACAACACTCTCCATCATCATGTGTGATATCGACTACTTTAAACGTTATAACGATACCTATGGGCATCAAATGGGCGATAGTGTCATCCAAAAAGTCTCAAATGTATTAAAAACAACTTTTGGTCGTGGAGTGGATGTTGTTGCTCGTTATGGCGGAGAGGAGTTTGTTGTTTTAGCACCCTCAACGCCTTCAGAGGAGATCACAAAATTGACAGAAAAAGCAAGAGAGGGTATCATGGCACTTAACATAGAGCACGCCAACTCACAAACAGCACCCTTTGTAACTATGAGCTTTGGTATAGCTAACTGCACACCAGACGTGGCACTCACAGCAGACAAACTGCTCAAAACCGCGGATGACGCACTCTATGAAAGCAAAGAGAGAGGGAGAAACTGCA
>DKFQ01000124.1:0-1885 GCA_002452425.1 Sulfurimonas sp. UBA6792
ATGAGATTCTATCTCTTTGATAGTGTTTGAGAGCTTTTTAGCGTTTTTTTCATAGTCTCCGCCGAGCATAATATCTCGTGTCAAACGACTTGTATAGTTGAGGTTTTTCTCAATTTTGAGCGTAAGCAAACCCTCCATCATAGAGTTGTGATGTAAATGGTCATACTTTTGACCTACATGGCTCATCGCCAAAAAAATTGCCAATGCAGCCAAAAAAACAAAGGTACTCACCATAATGATAAAGTAGTTCATTTTCTTATAAATACTAAGATTTTTAAACATTTTCTACCCTTTTTCTAAAATTCAAAAAAATTATAAGAAAAAAGTGTCGCGGAAGTGTCGCGGTGGGAGTAAAAAAGAGGAAAAAGAGGTTGTAAAAATCTATTTAAAAAAATGCTCTACTCGCACACCTTCTTAAATATCATGATAAACTCCGCTCCATCACTGCTATTTTGCGCTTTGATGCTGCCGCAGCAACGCTCTTCGATGATGGTTTTAGACATGTACAGACCCAGTCCTGTTCCGTTAAGGTTTTGTTTGGTGGTGAAGTAAGGTTCAAATATCTTATAGAGATGCTCTTTTTCAATCCCGCCGCCATTATCGGCGATGACCACCGTAACACTTTGTGCATCTTCAAAACTTTTTATAGTGATGGTTGGAGCGGTTCTCTTTTTTTGCATTAAAACATCTTTGGCGTTTTGTAAAATACTTAAAAAGACCTGCACAAGCTCATTTTTATGAAGAAAAAGCGGCGTTGCATCTTCAAGAAACAGACGGACATCGATACCGCTTTGTTCGAGATTTTTCCCGATGAGACCCAGTGTGTTTTCTAAACAGTCATGCACACAAACATGCTCTTTTTCCTTGTTTGGCATAAAAAAAGTTCTAAAGTCATCTATGGTGCGTGAGAGGTACATCACCTGATTTTTGATAGTTTTGAGATTCTCTTCAAGGCTCGCTGCATCTAAATTATCAAGCGCGATATCAAAGAGCATATTGTCACTGCTCAGTCCGATGGTTGTGAGCGGTTGTCTCCACTGATGCGCTATCATGCTTATCATCTCCCCCATTGCCGCTTGTCTTGTGTGTTGGAGTAGAAGTTCCTCTTTTTCTCTTCTTTTTTCTATCTCCTCTTTGAGTTGGAGCTCTAGCGTCTTGTTTGAGCTTTTGAGCTTTGTCTGGCTAGAGAGTATCTCTTTTAACTCCTCTGAGAGATTTGTACTTTTAGAGAAAAGCTCCTCTTCAAGCTCTTTTCTTTTGGAGATATCGGTATGAAATCCTACAACGCGTGAGGGTTTGCCATTTTGCCCAAAGGAGGCTTTTCCTCTATCAAGTACCCATTTATAGCTACCGTCTTTACATAAGAGGCGATGTTCAGAGATGTAGTATGCGCTTTTTTGCTCAAGGTGTTCTTGCAGTGTTCGCATAACCTCTTGTATATCTTCAGGATGGACACGCTTGGACCACTCTTCAAGGTTGTTGGCTATCTCATGCTCTTCATAGCCTAGCATCTGTTTCCATTTGGGTGAGTAAACGACTGCATTAGTTATGGGGTTCCAGTCCCACATCCCATCTTCGGTTACATCAATGGCGATATCTTGCATCAGCGTTGCGATGTCCGCTTTGGCATTCCAGTTTTTCATACTTGTTGTCACAAGAGCAAGAAGTTCGTCATGTCCAAAGGGTTTGCGGAGGTAAAAAACATTGCTTTGGAGTTGTCCAAGAAGCTCTGTGACAGTGTGGTCAGAGTAGGCTGTAACGACGATGATAACCATCTCTTTGTCTATCTCGCGTGCTTTTTTTGCAACTTCAAGACCATGCATTTGTGGCAGGCGCATATCTAAGATGGAGAGCGGCACCCTATAGCCCTGTGCGTACCAACTCT
>DKFQ01000124.1:2075-3081 GCA_002452425.1 Sulfurimonas sp. UBA6792
GTTATGGTGGCGTGGATGCTGTTTAAAAAGTTGTTAAAGGCGTGCAATCCAAGTCCATTGCCATTTTCTTTGGTTGTAAAGCCAAAAGTAAAAAGCTTGTTCGTGTTCTGCAGAGCCACACCCGTGCCGTTGTCTTTGATCTCTATGACAACTCTCGTATCTCTTTTATGAAGCGTTATCTCTATGACACCGCTCTGTTTTTGCGCCGATGCAAGGATGGACTCTAGTGCATTTTTAAAAACATTGATGATGCCGCTTTGAAGTCTGTACTTAACCGTTTGGATAGAGTAATCATCCTCTGCTTTAAAAAGCACTCTTATCCCATTTTGCATACACGGTATGCGATAATCCTCGATGATATCCTCTAACATCTCATTGAGCGAGAACCTTTGCGTAAAGCTTTTGGTGCTGTCGGTGTCGTTAAACTGATCTTGCTGGTGGCGGATGGTTTGAACGGCATGCTCTTTGATACTTGCTATCTCATCGGAAGTTGTAACTATCTCTGCGGTTATCTCATCGCTAAGAGCCGTTTTAAAGGCACGCATAAATACAAGAAGATTCTCTTTTGCCTCCTGCCCTGCTTCAAGAGCATCTATCATCTCTATGGATTTGTCAAACCCTAGTTCACTCTTTTGAAGCGATGCAACGGTACTTCTAAGGGAGAGGAGTTTGGCATCAAGCATGGTAAGCGAGTTGCCGACATTGTGCAGATAGCTGCTCGCACTCTCAAAAAGCCCTGCCCTATAAGCAATCTCTGCATCTTTTTCTTTCATCTTCTCACGCATTTGCGCTTGGATATACTCCTGCGTTCGTGTGTCAAGTTCTTGAGAGAGCATATTGAAGTTATGGATGAGGCTATAAATCTCTTCTATCTTTGTCTCATCATTGAGAGGGTTTTGCGGTCTGTACCCAAGGTTGCTTGTAAGCTCTGAGAGGTCATTGATGGGTTTAGAGATAACTGATGCAACCTTTTTAGATTTTCTCGTGAGATACCAAAAGAAAATAA
>DKFQ01000068.1 GCA_002452425.1 Sulfurimonas sp. UBA6792
TCTGCATCAAGCATAATCTCATCAAGTGCCAAGATAAAACCTTTTGCCCTCAGCTGTTGCAGCCTCTCCACAACACGCTCACTCATAGGCACATCTTCAAGCAAAGAGAAGATAAAAAACTGCTCTGGAATAGTAAAAACAATGTCATTGAGAAGAAATTTTTCACCAATCTTGACAAAAGCTCTGCGCTCTCCAAGTATCTCGTTAGTTCCGAATTTGTTTAAAATGGTGCTAATGACCATCGCCGAGCGAAAATCATTCTGCGCATAACTATCCGCTTTTTCTCTCTGCGAGTATAAAACCTCGTATGCGTTAAGATTTCCATCTCTATCCAGAATGGGTTGGCGCCCTAAATAGATATTTTCCATACAGATAACCTCGCTATATAATGACAAATTATAGTATATTTTTGCTACAATAAAGCCCTAAATCAAGGAGAAACTATGCAAGCAGAAGAACTTTTAGGGGACACGGTTGAGTACCTTGTTGAGGAGCTCAGAAAAGCTGTTATGAAGATAGAAGACATTGCAACCAAAGTAAACAAAGGGGAACTTGGTGCCTATGAGGGGTTTATAGAGACTGAGAAGCATAACAACAGAATTTTAGAACTTGGAAAAAAACTCAAAGAAAAAGGGTTAGATATCACGCAAATGGAGTTTTAATTTTTACTCACCTTATAGATAAAACTAAAAACCTCCGCAACAGCTCTATACAAAGCCTCTGGAACTTCTTTGTCAAGCTCTACTTTTGAGAGAAGTTCTATAAGGTCTTCATCCTTTTTTATCGGCAGATTATGAAGTTCGGCGATTTTGATGATATTTTCTGCCGTGTTTCCCTGCCCTTTTGCCACCACGCGGGGCGCACTCTCTTTTGTTGCGTCATATCTGAGTGCGGCTGCTTTTTTCATACTTTTACCTCAAATCCCATATCTATATCTCTTGACTCGCTCCCATACGCAATAAGCGGATTTTTTTTGGTTGCATCAAAAATGCGAATCTCTCTAGGCGTGATTTGCGCCTCTATAAGTGCGCTGCGTAAAGAAGAGATGTTCTCTTTTACCCTCTCTTTGAGTGCAATGCTATCAGAGTAGATGTGGATATTTATCTGGTTTTCATCATAGAGGGTGAGCTTGAGTTTGAGCGCACCATGCTCTTTGAGTGTGAGGTCGATATCACAGTAAAATGCGCTATTTTTATCCTTGTTTATCGTGATATTTCCCTCTTGCAGACTATCCCACGAAAAGGGAAGATAGAGCGATGAGGAGTTTGAGAGATGCGATACAAGCTGAAAATAGTCTATCTGGAGCAGCGCTTTGTCTATCTGCTTGAGAATTTCTTGCTGATTTGGGTGTGAGGATTTTGCTATCTCATCATTTGCCTGAAGCAAAACCGCCTTTAAATCTTGCGCCAAAATCTCTTTGACACCCTCTTGCGTTTCTAGTTTTTGTGGGTTGGTAAAGTGTGCGAGTTTTGAACTTATGACTGCTGTCTCTTTTGAAAAAATGGGATCCGCTTTTTCTAGCACAACTTTCAAAACATCCACCACGCCGCGCATCTCCTCCACACTCTTTGGATTTTGAGCAACTTCGCCACCCTTAAGCGCCTCAACAAGTTTTGTAAGCGTCTCTTGCAACCCTTTGAGTTCTGGCTTTGTACTTTGCATCAGTTGTGGGCTCTGCTCTATCTGCGAGCTCATTTTTTGCAGTGCATCGACAAGCGTATCCGCTTTAAAATTTTCCGTGCTTAACATCTTTGGCGTTATGAGAAACTCAAGTTTTGCAAGTTGCTTCTCAAAGGTTTTTGTGTGCATAATGTCTGCACTTTTTGTCCCCTCACTTAGCTTTGAGACAACCTCTTCAACCCCTTTTGCCAAACGTACCAATGTAGTTTTATCCCCTTTTGACATCTCTGCAATAGACGCTGACGTTGCCTCTTTGAGTATTGGCGTGGCTAAGAGTTCTTTGGTAGTTTGGAGTGCTAGTTTTGCAGCAGGTATATCACTTTTTGCGATAGTTTTTTCAAGCTCTTGCAGTAGATTTTTAAGCTCTACTTGAGGATTTTGTACATTTTTAAGTCTGGATTCCAAAAAAACACCAGAGTTTTCAAATTTTTGCTTAAGGGCGGGTTCGCTTACCTCTTTTATATCAAGAAGAAATTTTTCCAAAACTCCCTGCATGGGCAGAGGGTTTTTTTCACCCTCTAGCACTTGAAGAAGATTTTTTATGGTACCGGAGAAATCACCCAGACTCTTAAGCGTCGGGTTGCTTTTGACAAGCCCTAAAAGAGCAGTGTTAGCATCACTATTTTGTGCGCTCTCCTTTAAAATAGAGCCTAAAACAGAGGCTAAATCCTTGTTCTTTAAAATTGCCTCCATCTCTTTTGGAGTGGCTTCTTTTAAAACAGCCGCTAACGCCTTGTTTGTGTTAGGAACAATAATCTCAAGCTGTTTGTTGATGGATAGATTTATCATAAGTGAAGTATAGCATTGTTGCTATTTTTTTACAAAACTGGTCTCCCCACGAGGAATCGAACCTCGAGCTATCCCTTAGGAGGGGACTGCTTTATCCTGTTAAGCGATGAGGAGCAAAGAAGGATGGAATTTTAGCATTTAAAAACTTTCGATAGAGTTTTCTATTCATACTCTCTATAATTTTTATTCAAGTATAATTTCAAAAACCAACTAAAGGCTTTCTTATGGCAAAACACCCTTCATTTTTAGAGCAGTTTCGCTCTTTTTGTTTTCAAAACAAGCCTCAAGAGTTAGAACAAGCGTTAGAGTATTTTTCTGTTTTTGGCGGTATGAGCTGGGGTGTTGATATGAGCCGACCTCTTGATGCACTCATTGAGAGTAAAGTTTTGAAAAACTACACATACATTCACGGTGATATTACAAAACTCACACAAAGTGACAAGACAAGCCACGCCGTCTTAAGTGCGGTTGCAACTGGTGATGGCAGGGTTCACTCAGCACTTAAGCGAGCACGCATCTCAAGAGCTGAGGGAGAAAAAGCCATAGATACTCTTTGCTCTAAACATCTTCTCAAACGTGAATACTCACTCGAATCTCCGCCAAATGAGGAGGAAAAAATCGATGAGAAACTAAACTTTAACACTCCTTTTATGCGTTTTTGGTTTGCTTTTGTCTCTCCCTATTTTAAAACTATCAAAGAGGGTGATTTTAAAGAGGCGATGGAGTCGTTTGCAAACCGTAAAAGTGAGTTTTATGAGCTTACATTTAAAAAACTCTCAAGTGAGCTTATCAAAAAAAGCTTGGGGGATGACCCGATTGTGGAGATTGGAAGCTACTGGGACAGAGAGACACAAATCGACATCTTGGCAAAAACAAAATCTGGCAAAGTTGTTGCTGGCATATGCAAATACTCCAACCAAAAAGCCAAAAAAAGTGACCTTAGCCGACTTCAAGAGCAGTGCCGCTTAGCAGAGCTCACACCTGATATCTCCGTTATTGTCTCTAAGAGCGGATTTTCAAATGAGTTAAAATCTTTAAAAGGCGAGGATCTAAAACTCCTCGGGCTTAAAAATTTTAAAACACTTAGTGAAGATTTGAGCGAAAAAGATTTTATAGAATGTGTGGGGAAAAAATATTAATACTTTAGTCACTTTACTAACCAAAAAAACGGCTCTCAAACGTGAGCATGTAGAAAATATTTTAAAACTTCTTGATGAGGGTTCGACTATCCCTTTTATAGCCCGTTACCGCAAAGAGATGACGGGCGGTGCGGACGATGAAGTGCTTCGTGAGTTTGAGAGCGTGTTTCTGGGTGCGAAAAAACTCTTGGAGCGAAAAGAGGAAGTTTCAAGGCTCATCGCCGAGAGAGCAACTTTGAGCGAGGCACTCAAAAAAAGCATTGATGAGGCTGAGAGTTTGCGTGTTTTGGAAGATATCTACCGCCCATACAAAGAGAAGAAAAACTCCCGTGCAGCAACTGCTATAGAAAACGGACTAACACCGCTTGCTAACATGTTAGAAAAAGCTGTTTTGAGTGTTGAGGAGTTTAAATCAAAAGCCAAAGAGTTTGTAAAGGGGAGTGTTGTTTCTGTAGATGAAGCGGTGCAAGGTGCGCAAGATATCTTGGCAGAACGATATGCCGA
>DKFQ01000097.1 GCA_002452425.1 Sulfurimonas sp. UBA6792
TCATATAAAATTTTTTTATGAAATTAACTCAACAAGACATGGCAAGATTGCTAAATGTGACACCTATGACACTAAGAAATTGGCGTAAAGAGAAGCCGTATTTGTACGAAATAATCATAAAGGGCTTTGCGTTTGAAGAGGCAGTCAAGAAAGCGCAACAAAACGCCGATGAGCTAAAAGCTTTGGAAGAGCAGTTGAAAACTAAAAAGATGTTTTGACAAGTTCTTTTTTAATGTATATAATAGCAATATACAATCAAGGTAAAATATGAGATTTGGATGTTTGGATATTGATGGGTTGGTTGAGTTTGACTGGGACGATGGCAATATCCTAAAAAACGAGGTGAAACACGCTCTGAAATGGCAAATCATAGAGGAGATTTTTTTCAACGAACCTTTAGTGTTGCTTGAAGACAAAACTCATTCATCTGATGATGAGTGCAGATGTGCGGCTCTTGGATTTACCAACGAGAAACAACTCGTAGCTGTTATATTTACAAAACGAAAAAATAAAATCAGGGTTATTTCTGCAAGACCTATGAGTAAAAAAGAGAGGATTTTTTATGAAAACTTTACCAAAATTTAAAGACCAAAACGAAGAGATAGCTTTTTGGGACAAAAACGATGTGGCTGATTTTTTTGATACCAAAAACGCAAAAATTGCACGCTTTTCAAATCTTAAAAAAAGCACAAAAACCATATCATTACGGCTACCTGAAGATATGCTAGAGAGCATAAAAGTAAAAGCGAATGCGCTTGACATTCCCTACCAGTCATTTATAAAAATGCTTCTTCAAAAAGAGCTTTCTGTATCTTAAACCTTAGTCTCCAACCAAGCCCTCTTTTTATAGATAACCATATAAGCAACACCTTTTATAAGCGTCTCAACATTCATGATGATAAAAATCGCCTCGATGGGGTAGCCTAATTTATAGGCGACGAAAGAGGGGATGACGCGAAAAATCCAGAGTGAAAGAACGCTGATTTTGAGTGTGATTTTGGTTGCTCCTGCACCTCTTAGCGCACCTGAGTAAACAAACATAATGGCAAGCGGGATTTGCGCCAGACCTACAAAGATAAGATAGTAGGATGCCACGGCTATGGTCTGGGTGTCTTGCGTGAAAAAGCCTACCAAAAACTCCGGAAAAAGGATGAGTACCACTCCGACACTTCCCATAAACATATACGCTATACGTCCGCTGATGATGCCCATCACATAAGCTCTCTCTTTGTCTCTTGCGCCCAAGCTCTGTCCCACAAGTGCAGTTGCGGCGATGGCAAAACCAAACCCCGGCATAAAAGCGATTCCCTCTATGCGAAGCCCTACCTGATACCCCGCCAACTCCGCTGTTCCATAAGCGGCGATGATGGCTACAAAAAAGAGAAACGAGATGCTTGAGATGCCCCGCTCCAGTGCCGCACTCCACCCTACATGCCACACTCGCAACAAATCTTTTATGCGGATGAGGGGAACGATGCCAAGATGCGCATACGGTTTTTTGAGCAGTACCACATAAGCAGCAACGTTAAAACAGTAGGCTATAACGGTGGCATACGCCGCTCCCTCTACACCCATAGCTTCAAAACCAAAGTGCCCAAAGATAAAAACATAGTTCAAAAAAGCGTTGAGTGCGGAGGAGAGAAGCTTGATGTAGAGCGAGTTTTTCGTGTCACCTGCTGCCGAGAGGGCGTTGTAGAGGAGCGTGTCGATAAACATAAAAATCATCCCAAGAGAGATAATCTTAAAATAGAGCGCGCCCTGCTCCACCACCTCTGTTTGCGCCCCCATCATGGCATAGAGAGCCTCACTTCCAAAGTAGCCGCCAAAACTCACAAAGAGAGAAAGAACCGCCGCAACGATGGCAAGAGCGTAGAGAAGTGCCGAAGCTCTCTTTTTTCTTCCCTGCCCGATAAAACGGGAGATAAGCGCATTACCTCCCACGACATAGAGCGTCATAAGCACATTGACAATCATCATAAACTGCATACTCATCCCAACCGCCGCAAGTGCCGAGACGCTTACCATCCCCACCATAAGCATGTCGATAAGTATCTGCAAAATATCAACGAGGTGCTTGAGCGCTGCAGGAATGGCGATGGAAAATACTTTACGGGTATCTTGAGAGAGTGTCAGATTTCTTTTCATAACTTAGATCCTGAATGACCAAAGGAAATACCCTTGCGGTACAAGTTCAGGATGACGAAAACCCACAAATCTCGTCATTCCAAGCTTGACTTGGAATCTCATTTTTAGGTTATATAAGAAATTCATTGAAAAAATTGTGCTACCTCTTGCATAGCTTCAAAGAGTTCCTCTTTTGTCTCAAAATGAAGCTCTTTTTTCTCTCGTACTTTCTCATTTGGAAGTGTAAAATCAAAAACCAAAACATAGGAAGTTATCTTCACTTTATCGCCGTTTATCTCCGCCCATTCAAGGCTCATCTCAGCGATTTCTCCATGTGCATCGACCACAGCCGCAGGGTAGAGGCGTGTCACTTTTGCTAGGTCGATCACGCCGATTTTTGAGGGGTAAAACATCTCTTTCATACTTGTTCCTGTGCGCCGATAAGGTCAGTCGGCTTCCCAAAATAGTACCCCTGAAACTCATCCACGCCATA